>JBJMRA010000068.1:0-15706 GCA_045802365.1 Hyphomicrobiales bacterium
ATGAAACGGATTCCACCCCTCGCAAGGACAGAATCACGCCATGCAATCGCTGTTCTCCAACGCCCTATCCAGGCTCTTCTCTCAGCACCGTCCGCTCAGCGCTTCAAGACGCCAGACGCTGGCCTGGCTCGTGATCCTCATCATGCGCGTGGGAGGCGCTCGCCAAGCGCCTTAGAGCCGATCGTTAAAGATCGGCATATGCGTGAGGCGACGCCTCCCGCATCCCTTCTCTTCTGAAAGAGAGGGGAAGTATCCCGGGGTTCCGCGCCTGACCGGAGCCTAAAGCCGATGACGCACGCCTACACTCTCCCCGCTCTTTGACATCGTTCATCCCCCGCCTTTTGCCCTCTCCCGAAGGAGCGAGGGCGTTCGGGGAAAGAGGACGAGTGCCCGAGGCCTTGTATTTGCGGGACCGCCCATTTATAGGCGGTGGCGTTCAACCTCACACGCGGATGCGGGACGAGCGCACGGGAGCGAAGCTCACCTCATAGCGCCTCATCCTTCCGGTGGTCGCCAGAAGCGGCCTCAATCATCCGTGGCGGATCAACCGGAGAAGGAAAACCTGATGGCTTTGCCAGAATTCACGATGCGCCAGCTCCTCGAGGCTGGCGTTCATTTCGGTCACCAGACCCATCGCTGGAACCCCAAGATGAAGCCGTTCATCTACGGGACGCGCAACGGCATCCACATAATCGATCTCGCCCAGACGGTGCCGCTGCTCCACCAGGCGCTGGTCGCCATCCGCGACACCGTCGCCCGGGGCGGGCGCGTTCTTTTCGTCGGCACCAAGCGCGCCGCCCAGGATGCGATCTCCGATGCCGCGAAGAAGTCCGCTCAGTACTACATCAATTCGCGCTGGCTCGGCGGCACGCTCACCAACTGGAAGACGATCTCAAACTCGATCAAGCGGCTTCGGCAGCTCGAGGAAACCATTGCCAAGGAGACATCGGGGCTCACCAAACGCGAGCTTCTCCATCTGACGCGCGAGAAGAACAAGCTCGAGCAAGCGCTCGGCGGCATTAAGGACATGGGCGGCACGCCCGACATCATGTTCGTCATCGACACGAACAAGGAGCAGCTCGCGATCAATGAAGCCAATCGTCTGGGCATCCCGTTGGTCGCGATCCTCGATACGAATTCCGATCCCGCGGGCATCTCTCACCCCATTCCCGGCAACGACGATGCGGGGCGCGCGGTGGCGCTCTACTGCGATCTCGTGAGCCGCGCATGCATCGAGGGCATCTCGCTTGCCCAATCCGGCGCCGGGCATGACATCGGCGCGTCGGAGAACCCGCTTGCCGAGCCCTTGCCCGAGGATGCCCGGGTCTGACCGGACGAAGGTGCGCTGATGGCTGAAATCACTGCCTCGATGGTGAAGGACCTCCGCGAGAAGACCGGGGTCGGCATGATGGACTGCAAGGCGGCGCTCGCAGCGACCGGCGGCAACATGGATGCCGCCGTCGATTGGCTGCGCGCCAAGGGCCTCGCCAAGGCCGCCAAGAAGTCGGCACGGGTCGCGGCCGAAGGCCTGATCGGCCTTGCCGTCGAAGCGACGACGGGGGCGCTCGTCGAGGTCAATTCCGAGACCGATTTCGTGGCCCGCAACGCGAAATTCCAGTCGATGGTGGCCGAGATCGCGAGGCTGGCGCTCAAGGCCCAAGGCGACGTCGAAAAGCTCAAGGCGATGGGATTCCCCCGCTCCTCGCAGACCGTCGCCGACCATGTCGCCGAAATGATCGCCACGATCGGTGAGAACATGACGGTGAGGCGGACCGCGGCGCTCTCGGTCGGCCATGGCGTGATCGGAAGCTACATGCACAACCAGGCGGCGCCCAATCTCGGCAAGATCGGCGTGCTCGTCGCGCTCGAATCGACCGGGAGCAAGGACGAGCTTTCCCAATTCGGGCGGATGCTCGCGATGCAGATTGCCGCTACCAACCCGGTCGCGCTCGATCTTGCTGCAGCTCCCCCCGAGACGCTCGCGAGAGAGAAGGCGATCCTCGAAGAAAAGAACGCGGGCAAGCCCGCCAGCGTGCTCGCGAAGATCGTCGCAAGCGGCCTCAAGTCATATGCCAAGGAGAACTGCCTTCTCGAGCAGGCCTACGTCCACGACTCGAGCAAAACGGTGACCCAGGCGATCGCCGATGCGCAGAGCAAAGCGGGCGCGCCGATCAAGCTTACCGCCTATGTGCGGATGCAGCTCGGCGAAGGACTCGACAAGAAGGGCGACGACTTCGCCGCCGAGGTCGCGAAGGCCGGCGGCAAGCCGGATGGCGGGCCGGCCAATGCCTGACATGGATCTGCCAGACCCCCGGGCTCGCCAAGCAAGCCGAACCGTCCGCCGAATAGGCGGTAGTTGACGCGAATCGCGCCGAAGCTCACTACCATCACGCTCTCTAGTCGCCCTCTCCACCATCCGCATTCCGAGACGCGAGTGAAGTTGTCCTCGAAGGATTGGGTTGCGCCAAGATGAGTAAACTCGTCTTCAGGCGCGTGCTCCTCAAAGTATCGGGCCAGGCGCTCATGGGTCCGCGCGACCACGGCATCGACCTCGACACGATCGGGCGTATCTCAGGCGAGATCGCGGACTGCCTCGAGGCCGGTGCCGAGATGAGCCTCGTCATCGGGGGCGGCAACATTTTCCGCGGAATGGAAGGCGCCGCCAAAGGCATGGATCGGGTGAGCGCGGATCATATGGGAATCCTCGCGACTGTCATGAACGCGCTGGCGGTGCAGGGAATCCTGCAGGCCAGGGGCATCGATGCGCGCGTCCTTTCGGCGATTCCGATGCCGACCGTGTGCGAGACCTATTCTCGCGACAAGGCGGTGCATCATCTGACACAAGGCCGGGTGGTGATTTGTGCGGCCGGAACGGGCCTGCCGTTCTTCACGACCGACACGGGCGCCGCGCTCAGGGCAGCGGAGATGAGCTGCGATGCGCTCCTCAAGGGCACGAGCGTCGATGGCGTCTATTCCGCCGATCCCAAAACCGATCCGAAGGCGGAGCGGTTCGAGCGGCTCACCTTCAAGGAGATTCTCACGCGCGACCTCAGGATCATGGACCCGGCGGCGGTCGCGCTTGCGCGCGATAATGGGATTCCGGTAGTTGTGTTCTCCATCCGAACGCCGGGCGCCATTCTCGACGTCGTCCGTGGGAGAGGGCGCTCGACGATCGTCACCAAGGATTGATCCGATGGCCCAGCCCGCTCCATACGATCCCAAGGAACTCAACCGCCGCATGATCGGAGCGGTGGACGCCTTGAAGCACGACTTCGGAGGCTTGAGGACCGGACGGGCATCCATGAGTCTTCTCGAGCCTATCCATGTCGAAGCGTATGGCGCTTCGATGCCTCTCAACCAGGTTGCCACGATCACCGTGCCCGAGCCGAGGATGCTTTCCGTCCAGGTCTGGGACCGCGGCCTCGTCATTGCCGTCGAGAAGGCGATCAGGGCGTCCAATCTCGGTCTCAACCCGCAGACCGAGGGTCAGGTGATCCGCCTCAGGATGCCCGACCTCACCCAGGAGCGTCGCAAGGAACTGGTAAAGGTTGCTCATCAATATGCGGAGAAGGCGCGCGTGGCGGTGCGCAATGTCAGGCGCGACGGGATGGAGCAGCTGAAGCAGCTCGAGAAGGCGCATCTGATGAGCGAGGATGATCATCGCCACAAGGCCGACGAAGTGCAGAAGATGACCGATGAGACCATCAAGGAAATCGATGCTGCGCTCAGCACGAAAGAACACGAGATCATGCAGGTCTGAGCCCGGCGGGGGATTGCCCGAACGAGGCGGGCGATGAATACAACCATTGGCCGGACGATGCCGCGCCACGTCGCGATCATCATGGACGGGAACGGCCGCTGGGCCAGGGCCCGCGGGCTGCCGCGCACGGCCGGGCACCGTCAGGGCGTCGACGCGTTGCGCAGAACCGTTCGGGCTGCGCGGGAACTCGGCATCGAGTACCTGACGATCTTCAGCTTCAGCAGCGAGAACTGGTCGCGGCCGCCTACGGAAGTTTCCTTCCTGTTCGACCTCATGCGCCGGTTCGTGCGGCAGGACGTGGCCGAGCTTCACAGCGCCGGGGTCAAGATACTCATCATTGGGGACAGGGCCGGGCTCGAGCCCGACATCGTCGCTCTCATCGAGCAGACCGAGGCCCTCACGCGCGACAACCGGGGTCTCAAGCTCGTGGTCGCCTTCAATTACGGAAGCCGCCAAGAGATCGCCGCCGCGGCGCGCGCCATCGCGCGCGAAGCGGCCGCCGGAAAGCTCGATCCCGAGGCGATAAGCCCCGAAATGTTCAACGGTTTTCTTTTGAGCCGCGGGATCCCCGACCCCGATCTACTCATCCGCACGAGCGGCGAGCAGCGCCTATCGAACTACCTCCTGTGGCAGTGTGCTTATACCGAGTTCGTCTTCGTGGACGAGCATTGGCCCGATTTCTCCCGCGACACGTTCGAGCGGGCGATCTCGGAATACCTGACCCGTGAGCGGCGGTTCGGCGGCCTCGCCGCGAGATCGGCCTGAGCCGCGAGGGCGATACGGCTCCGGCCTCGCGGTGGCGCGATCTCGGGTTGCGTGCGGCTTCGGCTGCCGTTCTCATTCCGGTGGTGCTCGCCGTGCTATGGGCGGGCGGCGTCTGGTTCACCTTTCTCGCGGGCCTCATCGCGATCGCGGTCGCCTACGAATGGACGCGCATCGTCCACCCCGCCGATGAAACGCAGTTCGTTCTTCATGCCGCCGGGGCGCTCGCGGGAGCGCTGCTGCCGGTTGCGGCGGGACTCGGAGCATCGATCCTGATGGTCCTGGTCATTTCGGTTGTGGCCGCTGCCGTCGCCCTGAAGCGCCAGGAAATGACACTTTGGTCGCTGCTCGGGGTGCCCTATGCCGGGCTCCCGGCTCTCGCGCTCGTGACGCTCAGGGCCGACCCCAATCTCGGCTTCCAGGCGATCCTGTGGGTTCTGCTCGTTGTGTGGGCGACGGATACGGCCGCCTACTTCTTCGGACGCTTGATCGGCGGGCCCAAGCTCGCCCCGCGCATCTCACCCAAGAAGACATGGGCGGGATCGGTCGGGGGCGTGACAGCCGGGGCGGTGGCCGGAGCGGTCGCGGGAGCGCTCATGACCGGATCGGGTACGGCGCTGGCCCTCCCGGGGCTACTCTTGTCGATTGTCGCGCAGTTGGGCGACCTCTTTAAATCCGCCCTCAAGCGCCGATATGGGTTGAAGGACACGGGCAATCTCATTCCCGGGCACGGCGGTATCATCGATCGGGCGGACGGGGTGATCGCCGCGGCTGTCGTAGCGGCGGCGATCGGGCTGGCACGTGCGGGTCCTGGGCTTGCGGCGCAAGGCCTCCTCGTCTGGTAATCATGATGCGCCGAATTGTTGTCGCAATGACCGCGTTGTGTGGTTAGTCAATGGTATACGTGATCCCTCGAATGGCATGCAGCTTGCGGGTCGCCAAGCGGATGTCTCGAGGCTAGGACTGCAATGGATACTCTGGGCCTTCTTCACATGCCGCTCGCCGTGATCGTCGGCTACGCGGTTCCCTTCCTCATCGCGCTGACGCTGATCGTGTTCGTTCACGAGTACGGGCATTTCAAGGTCGCGCGGCTCTGTGGGGTCAAGATCGAGACGTTTTCGATCGGCTTCGGGCGCGAGCTCTGGGGGTGGACGGACCGATATGGCACGCGCTGGAAGCTCGGCTGGCTGCCGCTAGGCGGCTATGTCCGTTTCGCAGGGGATGCCAACGCAGCGAGCCTGCCCGGGCCCGAACGGACGAGCCCGCCCAAGCCTGGGGACTTCCACGGCAAACCGGTTTGGCAACGGGCCCTGGTCGTGGTCGCGGGACCGCTTGCCAATTTCATCCTGGCGATCGGGATTTTTGCCGCCTCATATGCGCTGATCGGGCAGCCGGTGACGGAGCCCAGGATCGAGGAGGTGGTCGCCGGCAGCGCCGCCGACAAAGCCGGCCTAAAGACCGGAGACCTCATCAAGTCCATCAACGAAAGCCGGATTTCGAGCTTCCAGGACGTCCAGGAAATCGTCATGACGCATGCCGGCGATCCGCTGCGGCTCAAGATCGACCGGGGCGGAAACGAGCTCTCGCTGGTGGCGGTGCCCGAGGCAAGCGAGCAATCAGACGGGTTCGGCGGCAAGATCCGAATTGGCATGCTCGGGATCAAGAATTCCGGCAGCAGCTTCATCTTCGAAAAGAAGTCCCCCGCAGACGCGCTTCGGCTCGGAGTGGCACGAACCTGGTTCATCATCGAGACGACCTTCCGCTACCTCGGCAAACTGTTCATGGCCGAGGAGAGCACGTCCCAACTCGGCGGCGTCATCTCGATCGCCAAGGCCGCCGGCGATGCCGCTGCGGTCGGCATACCGCAGTTCATCTTTATGATCGGCCTCCTGTCGGTCAGTATCGGATTGATTAACCTTTTCCCCATTCCAATGCTCGATGGCGGGCACCTCGTCTATTACGCCATCGAAGCGGCGAGGGGCCGGCCGCTCGGACCGGAGGCTCAGGAGTGGGGATTCAAGATCGGTTTCACGGTCGTTTTGGCCCTCATGCTGGTCGGAACGTGGAACGATCTGATCCGGCTTGTTGCACCGCTGCCATAGGTCATATGGTATTGATAACAGGACCGAATGTTTCGTTTGCAATCGACCTGAAACGGCGTACAAGACGGGCGGGGTGACCGGCGGGGGCCGGTGTAGCGGGCGGCGGAACGAGGGGTCTGAATTATTCAGATGCACTACCGGTCGTTATTCGTCGCCCTCTTGGTCGGCGTGATCTGCTTGGTGCTTCCGGTGGCGGCCCCGCAGGACTTCGCCACGCACGCTCACGCGCAGACCGTCTCGCGTATCATCGTCGAAGGTACGCAGCGCATCGAGCCCGAAACCGTCACCTCCTACATGCACATTTCAGCCGGCGATCCATTCGATCCCGAGCGCATAGACGAGTCCCTCAAGACGCTGTTCCAGACCGGCCTCTTCTCGGACGTGCGCATCTTTCGGCGCGGCAACGATCTCGTGGTGACCGTCGAGGAAAACCCGATGATCAATCGGGTGAACTTCGAGGGGAACAGCGAGGTCAAGGACAAGGATATCGAGAAGGAAACCGAGCTGAAGGAGCGCTCGATTTTCACACGTTCGAAGGTCCAGAGCGACGTCCAGCGCATCCTCGCGGTCTATCGCCGCTCCGGTTATTACTCGGCGCGGGTCGAGCCCAAGATCATCCGGCTTCCGCAAAACCGTGTCGATCTCGTTTACGAGATCAACGAAGGCGTCGAGACGACGGTAAAGGCCATCAATTTCGTCGGCAACGAGGCCTTCAGCGACAGCGATCTGCGGTCGGTCATCACCACCGCGGAGCATGCTTGGTGGAAGTTCTTCTCAACGGCCGACCGCTACGACCCCGACCGGCTCAACTACGACAAGGAATTGCTCCGCCGCTATTACTTGAAGAACGGCTTCGCCGACGTGAAGATCATCGCTGGCGACGCCGAGCTCGCCCCGGACGGGGAGAACTTCTATATCACCTTCACCATCGATGAAGGCCCCCTCTACAAGCTCGGCGCCGTGACGATCAATCAGGGCAACATTAATCTCGATGCGGGGCAGCTGCAGCGTGCGGTCGTCTCCAATCCGGGCGAGGACTACGATTCCTCCAAGGTCGATCAGTCGGTCGAAAACATAACCCTCGAAGCCGGCAAGCAGGGCTATGCCTTCGCCAAGGTTCAGCCGGACATCCAGCGCGACGAGCCGACCCGGACGCTCAACATCGTCTATAACATCCAGGAGGGGCCGCGAGCCTATATCGAGCGGATCGAGATCAGCGGCAACACCCGCACCCTCGATGAGGTGATCCGGCGGGAGATGCGGCTTTACGAGGGCGACGCCTATAACCGCGTGCTCGTCGATCGGGCCAGGCGCCGCCTCGTGGCTCTCGACTTCTTCGAGAAGGTCGACTTTCGCGAGGAGCCGGGATCGGCGCCCGACAAGGTCATTCTCCATGTCGACGTCGTCGAGAAGTCGACGGGTACGCTCAGCGTTTCGGCCGGCTACTCCACTACCGAAGGCGCCGTCGTCGGCGCGGCCGTCACCGAGCGCAACCTGCTGGGTAAAGGGCAGTACGTCAACCTGAGCACCGACTTGAGCTTCTTGAGACAGTCGATCGCTTTCAGTTTCACCGAGCCCTATTTCCTGGATATGCCGCTCGCCGCGGGTTTCGATCTCTTCGCAACCCAGTCCGACAACACCGACATTTCGTCTTACTCGAGCTCGCGCTTGGGCGGCGCATTGCGGACGGGATTCAGGCTCGACGAATTCCAGTCGCTCGGGTTCCGGTATTCGCTCGCGAGGCGCACCGTCGATGTCGATGAGGACAATTTGGCGAACGTATCGCCGGCGATTTTGGATGCTGAGGGCACCTCCTGGAAATCCATGCTCGGCGGCTCCTACGTCTATGACGATCTCGATAATCCGATCAGGCCCACTAAGGGATTCCGGGGCCGGTTCGGGACTGACGTCGCGGGGCTCGGAGGGGACGTGTACTATGTCGCGGCCGAGGCATCAGGCTGGTATTTCATGCCGCTCCTGTTCGATGGCGTGGTCATGAAGTTAGAGGCGAACGCCGGCCACATGGAGCCGCTGCAGGACGAGATTCCGATCATTGACAGGTATTTCAAAGGCGCCGATTCCTTCCGCGGCTTCGCGGTCGGCGGCGTCGGGCCGCAGATGAAGAGCGCCGATGGGAGCAAGGACGCGATCGGCGCCGAGACGTTCGGGATCGGCACCGTCGAGGTCAATTTTCCGCTCGGACTTCCCGAGGAGTTCGGCCTCTCGGGTGCGATCTTCTCCGACTTCGGGACCGTATTCCAGGTGCCTGAGCAAACCCTCACCGAGGGTGAGGGCCTCTGCATCAAGGATCGCGAGCCACCGAGGCACGAGAAATGCACGGTCTACGACACTGCCAGCCTGAGGGCGTCGGTGGGCGCAGGCGTCATATGGCAGTCGCCCTTCGGCCCTTTGCGGGTGGACCTGAGCTATCCCTTCCTCAAGCAGACATCCGACACTGAGGAGTGGTTCAGGTTCAGTGTCGGCACGACCTTCTAGCCGCCGTTCCCCGTCCGCTTTCCGCCGATCCTGCTAGACCACGACGGTGCTTCGGAGCATAAGGGATCCGACGGCGCGAGCCGTCCCGGTGGCGCGGGGAAAGGACGGCATGGCTAACGATCAGCAGTCGAAGGTGCTCAAAGGAGCCGACATCGAGCGGATCATGCAGCTCCTGCCGCACCGCTATCCCTTCCTGCTGATCGACCGCCTCGAGAACCTCGATGGGGAGCAGTCGGGGACCGGCGTCAAGAACGTGACCATCAACGAGCCGTTCTTTCAGGGGCATTTCCCGGGGAAGCCGGTGATGCCGGGCGTGCTCATAATCGAAGCGATGGCGCAGACGGCGGGCGCTCTCGTCCTCGAGCATTTGGGCGACGAACACGCTGGCAAACTCGTCTTTTTCATGTCGATCGACAAGGCGAAATTCCGCAAGCCGGTGGTGCCGGGGGACACTGTTCGCCTCAATGTGAGGCTGTCCCATAAGCGCCCGCCCGTGTGGAAATATCAGGCCGAAGCGATGGTCGACGGCCGTCTCGTCGCGGAAGCGGAGATCGGCGCCATGCTCATCAACGAGCGTGGACGATAGACCGAGTAGAGTCTACTTCCCGCGGCGCGACATCGGAACGTAGTCGCGGCGTGTGGCGCCCGTATAGAGCTGGCGGGGCCGGCCGATGCGGTAGGAGGGGTCCTCGATCATTTCTTTCCATTGGGCGATCCATCCGACGGTGCGCGCGACGGCGAAGAGTGCGGTGAACATCGAGGTTGGGAAGCCGAGCGCTCGGAGAATGATCCCCGAATAGAAGTCGACATTGGGATAAAGCTTGCGCTCGATGAAATAGGAATCGTGGAGGGCGGTGCGCTCGAGCTCGCGAGCGACATCGAGAAGGGGATCATCCTTGATGCCGAGCTCGCCCAGCACCTCGTGCGCCGTCGCCTGCATGATCTTGGCGCGCGGGTCGTAGTTCTTGTAGACGCGATGGCCAAAGCCCATGAGGCGGGTGTGTGCGCTCTTGTCCTTCACCCGGGCGATGAAGGCTGGAACCTTGCCGGGGTCGCCGATCTCGCCAAGCATCTTGAGCGCCGCCTCGTTGGCGCCGCCGTGAGCCGGCCCCCATAGGCAGGCGATGCCCGCTGCGATGCACGCGAAGGGATTCGCCCCCGATGATCCGGCGAGCCTCACGGTGGCGGTCGAGGCATTCTGCTCGTGATCGGCGTGGAGGATGAAGATCTTGTCCATGGCGCGGGCGAGAACCGGATTGACCCTGTATTCCTCGCAAGGCACCGCGAAGCACATATTGAGGAAGTTCGCCGCGTAAGAGAGGCTGTTCTTGGGATAAACGAACGGCTGGCCGATCGAATACTTGTAGGCCATCGCGGCGATGGTCGGCAGCTTGGCGATCATCCGCCGCGATGCGATCTCGCGCTGCTTGGGATCGTTGATGTCGGTCGAGTCGTGATAGAAAGCGGAGAGCGCGCCGACCACGCCCACCATCACCGCCATCGGATGAGCATCGCGCCGGAAGCCGCGGAAGAACTGGCTCATCTGCTCGTGCACCATCGTATGATGGGTAATGGCGTATTCGAACTCCTTGCGCTGCGAAGGCGTCGGCAACTCGCCGTAATAGAGAAGGTAACAGGTCTCGAGAAAATCGCCGTGCTCGGCGAGCTGATCGATGGGATAGCCTCGATAGAGCAGGATGCCCTGGTCTCCGTCGATGTAGGTGATCTTCGACTCGCAGGAGGCGGTCGAGGTGAAGCCCGGATCGTACGTGAACACGCCGGCTTCGCCGTAGAGGGCGTGAATGTCGACGACATTGGGTCCGACCGTTCCGCGGAGGACCGGCAGGTCGTAGTTGCTATTGCCGACCGTCAGCGTGGCTTTGCCGGCCGTTTCGGCCGTAGCTGCGTTGGCTGCGTCGTTCATGCAGCACTCTCCTTCTATGTTCCCCGCTGAGCAGGTGCACTATAACAGCTCTTTGCGCTGCAACAAACCCGGCGGTCAGGCCGCGTGGTCCCTTATGCGCGCAAGCGATTCTTCCCGTCCGAGGACATCGAGCACTTCAAAGATTCCGGGCGAGGTGGTGGTTCCGGTCAAGGCAGCCCTGAGCGGCTGGGCGAGCTTGCCGAGCTTCAATCCGCGAGCTTCCGCATGCGCCTTGAGCGCTGCTTCGAGATCTGCCGCCCGCCAGTCGCGAACCGACTCCAGGATCTTGAGGCTTTCGGCGTTCGCGGAGCGTGCCTCTGCGGTCAGGATCAGTTGTGCCTTGTCGTCGGGAACGATCTTCCGAGCGAGGAACAGGAATTCGGCGCCCTTCCGCAGCTCCTTGAGCGTCTTGGCGCGCTCCTTCAGAGCCGGCATCGCCTTCAGGAGCTTGCGGCGCATGGCCTCGTCGAGCTTCGCCAAGAGCTCGGCCCCGCGCTCGTCATAAGGAAGGTACGCGATGAGCGCCTCGAGCAGCTCGGCATCCGGCATCTTGCGGATATAGTGGCCGTTGAGGTTCTCGAGCTTGACGAAATCGAAGCGAGCGGGAGACCTCCCGACCGAGTCGAGATCGAACCAGCCGATCATCTCCTCGGTCGAGAAGATCTCGGCATCGCCATGGCTCCAGCCGAGCCGCGCCAAATAGTTGCGCATGGCTTCCGGCAGATAGCCCATGGCCCGGTAAGCATCGACGCCGAGCGCGCCGTGGCGCTTCGAAAGCTTCGCTCCATCTGGGCCGTGAATGAGCGGGATATGCGCCATCTGCGGAATAGGCCAGTTCAAGGCGCGATAGATCTGAATCTGCCGGGCGGCGTTGGTGAGATGATCGACGCCGCGGACGATGTGGGTGATGCCCATATCGTGATCATCGACGACGACCGAGAGATTGTAGGTCGGGGTGCCGTCGGAGCGCAGGATGATGAGATCGTCGAGCTCGCGGTTCTGGAACACGACGCGGCCCTGAACAGCGTCGTCGATCACCGTTTTGCCCTCTTGGGGGGCCCGGAACCGGATGGCCGGTTTGACGCCACGCGGGGCTTCCGCCGGATCACGATCACGCCAGGTTCCATCGTAACGCACCGGGCGCTTTTCGGCTTCCGCTTTGGCGCGCATTGCCTCGAGGTCCTCGGGCGTGCAGTAGCATCGATAAGCATGGCCTGACGCGAGCAGCGTTTCCGCCACTTCGCCGTGGCGGGCGGCGCGCGAAAACTGCGAGACGGGCTCGCCGTCCCATGTGAGGCCGAGCCATCTCAGCCCGTCGAGAATGGCATCGACCGCCACCTCCGTCGATCGCTGCCGGTCGGTATCCTCGATCCGAAGCAGCATTCGCCCGCCGTGATGTTTCGAGAAAAGCCAGTTGAAGAGCGCCGTCCGCGCGCCGCCTATGTGGAGGAATCCGGTCGGCGAGGGCGCGAACCGGGTGACGACGGGCGGTGACATGGCGGCCTTTCTCCGCGATGATGGAGGAGTCCCGGGGGGCGAGGGAACAGCGGCGCATAGCATGCTGCTCCCGACCGGGTAAGGGGCGGGAATGTCCGAGGCGGTCGAGAGAGTGGGGGCACGCACTGAGGCGTTCCCGCGCATCTCGCTTGCGGCGTTCGTGGCGCGCTGTCTTGCCGAGCAGGAAGGCCGGTTCTTCCTGTGGTCGCCGGTCATCCTCATCGCCGGAGTGTGGAGCTATTTCGCCCTGCCGATAGAACCGACGGTGTGGATTTTCGCGCTCGCCCTTGTAGGCTTCGGGTGGCTCGCGTTCGCAGTCATCCGGGGCCGCGGCGGTTTGGCGGTCAAGATCGGCTGCATCTTTCTCCTCGGCTTCTCGCTTGCGAGAATTCGCACCGAAATCGTGGCTTCGCCAGCGATCACCGCGCCGACCGGAGAGGTTCACCTTGCGGGCATTATCGAACGCATCGAGCGCAAGAGCCCGCGAAGCGGCGTTGTAATGCTCAGGATCACTTCGCTCGACGGGGCGGGAGCCCCGACGCGGCCGGAACGGGTCAGGCTCTCGGTTTCGGGGTCGCAGGTCTCTGAGCTCGCCCCAGGTCTGCCGATCAGCACGCGGGCCAGCCTTGCGCCGTTGCCGAGCCCGGCGATGCCCGGCGGATTCGACTACGGCCGGATGCTCTGGTTCGAGGGAGTTGGCGCGACGGGGCGCGCATTCGGCCAAATCGAAAGGAGCGCCTCCGCCCCGGATTTGCGTTACTGGCCGGCTGCCGCCCTCGCGGCCCTGCGCGCGTCAATGAACGACCGCATCGCCGCGGTTCTGCCGCCCGACCGGGCCGCCTTCGCTGAGGCCCTCATCACGGGCGAGCGCGCTTCACTTCCGCGCACCGTCATCGAAAGTCTCCAGGTTTCTGGTCTCTATCACATCATTTCCATCTCGGGTCTTCATATGTCGCTCGTCGCGGGCGGCATCTTCTGGCTCGTGCGTGCGTTCCTCGCGCTCTCGCCCACTCTCGCAATCCACCATCCAATCAAGAAATGGGCGGCGGTGGCTGCCCTCCTTGCGGGCCTGTTCTACATGCTGCTCGCCGGCGCCGAGGTGGCGACCGAGCGGTCCTACATCATGATCGCGATCATGCTCTTTGCAATTCTAGTCGATCGCCCGGCGCTCTCGATGCGCAATCTTGCAATCGCGGCGCTGATCATCGTCACGATGTTTCCCGAGTCGGCGCTGAGCGCGAGCCTGCAGATGTCGTTTCTGGCCGTGATGGGGCTTCTCGCGCTTCACGAGTCCTTGAGCGAAGCTCACGACCGCGATGCCCCCTCGTTGCCGAGCCCATGGCTCAGGACAGCCCGATATTTTTGGCGCGCTTTTACGGCCATGGCTTTGACGACACTCGTCGCCGGCGGGCTTTCGTCTATTGCCGCCGTTTACCATTTCGGACGTCTCGCGCCCTACAGCCTTCTTGCCAACCTGCTCGCACTTCCAGTCGTGTCGCTCGTCGTTATGCCGATGGCGCTCGCCTCGGTACTCCTCATGCCGCTCGGCCTCGAGGGGCTGCCGCTCCATGCCATGAACTCCGGGATCACCCTCGTCCTCGACATTTCGGATTGGGTGAGCGGACTGCCCGGGGCGGCTGGCAGGCTTCCCGCCATTCCGCTTCTCTCGGCCCTGTTCCTTTCAGCTGGAGCGGTGATGCTCTGCTTGTTCAAAGGCCCGCTCAGATTGGTGGCTCTTCCTGCCTTCGCCGCCGGCATTGCCGCCGCTCCGTTCGCAGCCCATCCCGATATCCTCATCGAGCGGCGCGCGGCGAACGTTGCCATCAGAACGGATGACGGAATGCTCGTGCCCTCGGGTGCGCGGCGAGGCAAGTTCGCGGTCGAAACTTGGCTCAGGACAGATGGCGATTCCGCATCTGCGATGATGGCGGCCAAGCGGCCGGGCTGGACATGCTCGGGTGATGAGTGCCGCGCTCGTATCGGAACCAGACGGGTGCTCTATGCACATGAGGGAAAGCAACCGGTGACCGCGCTCTCGTGCGATACCGACATCCTCATCGCGGACTTCCCGTTGCGCGGGCGCTGTCGTAATGTTCCGGTGAGGATCGACCGCTTCGATGTGTGGCGGCACGGCGCGCATGCGCTCTACATCCATGCGGACTTGGTCGGCATGGAGACGGCGCGCGGCGAGCAGGGGCGGCGACCCTGGACGATCAGGCCTACGCCGCGGAATCGGCCGTGGACGGCGACCGGAACCACGACCAGATGAGTAGAGGAGCATTCGGATGCCGGATTTCGCGATCGTCGACAGTCATGTTCATCTCTGCGACCCCCGGCGCTTCGGCTATGGCTGGACCAAAAATGCGCCCTCGCTCAACCGCCAGGTGCTGCCAGACGACCTCATGAAAGCGGCGAGCCCGGTCAAGATCGACCGGTTCGTGTTCGTCGAGGTCGATGTCGATTTCCCGCAGCATGTGAAGGAAGCGGAGTGGATCGCGGAGCTCGCGCATTCCGACAAGCGGCTCGCCGGAATGGTCGCGGCGCTTCCCCTTGAACGAGGCAAGGAGGTTGCGGGGGAGCTCGAGGAACTCCGGCAGCACAAGGTGCTCAAAGCCATCAGGCGGCTCATCCAGAATCAGCCGGATCCCGATTTCTGCATCAGGCCGGACTTCATTGCCGGCCTCAAGCTTCTCGCCCCCTACGATCTCGCCTTCGACATCTGCGTCTTTCATCATCATTTGCCCAATGTGATCAAGATGGTCGCGCAGTGCCCGGAGGTTCGCTTCACGCTCGATCACATCGGCAAGCCGGCGATCAAGGCGGGCCAGATCGACCCTTGGCGCCAGCATCTCAAGAAGCTCGCGGCGCTGCCCAACGTGCACTGCAAGATCTCAGGCGTCAGCACCGAGGCCGACCACAAGAACTGGACGCGCGAACAGCTCAAGCCCTACATCGCGCATGCGATCGACACGTTCGGCTTCGATCGTGTCATGTATGGTGGCGACTGGCACGTTCTGGAGCTTGCCGGTACCTACCCGCAATGGGTCGAGATCGTCGACTGGGTGGTCGAGAACGCCACTCCCGAGGAGAAGCGCAAGCTCTACCGCGACAACGCCCAAAGCTTCTACCGGCTCGACGGGCACGCATGACCGTTGCGCCACCCGC
>JBJMRA010000069.1:0-11350 GCA_045802365.1 Hyphomicrobiales bacterium
GAGGGGGCCGTCGAGGTCGACGTAAGAGGCCTGCTGGCCGACGAGCATCGCCGGCGCCATAGCAAGCGACGTCGACACCATGCACCCCGCCATGATGGCCATGCCTGCGGCCTTCGCGGCGGCGGCGAGCGCCAGCGCCTCGGTGAGCCCGCCCGTCTTGTCGAGCTTAATATTGATTGCGTCGTATTTGTCGGCGAGACCTGGAAAGCCCTCTCGATCATGTGCCGACTCATCCGCGCATACCGGCACTGCCCGCCGGATCGATCGGAGCGCATCGTCGGCGGCGGCGGGAAGGGGCTGCTCGACGAGCTCGACGCCGGTGGTGGCGCAGGCCGCGAGCATTTGCTCGAGGTGGACGGAGTCCCACCCTTCATTCGCATCGACGATGAGGCGGGTATCGGGTACCGCGGCGCGCACGGCTTCGAGCCTCTCCGCATCACCTTCGGCTCCGAGTTTCAGCTTGAGCAGGGGACGATTATGCGCGTTCCACGCCGCCCCCGCCATCGCTTCGGGGGTATCGAGGCTGATCGTGTAGGCGGTCACCAGAGGTGCTGGCGGCGCGAGTCCAGCCAGTTGCCAGACCGGCTTACCGCTCGACTTTGCTTTAAGGTCCCACAGCGCGCAATCGAGCGCATTGCGCGCCGCCTTGGGCGCGATGAGGCGGGGGATATCGCGCCGGTCGAGGCCCCGCTCGATCGCCGGGCGAGCGGCTTCGAGGGCCGACACCACCGTGTCGATGGTCTCGCCATAGCGGGCATAGGGCACGCACTCGCCGCGGCCGGCGACGCCGTCCTCGAGAAGCGAGACAACGACGACCTCCGCCGCCGTTTTCGAGCCGCGTGAAATCGTGAAACGGCCGGCAATCGGCCAGGTCTCCCTGGTGATCTCAAGCCGCGGCATGTTCGACTGAAAACTGCCTCTGCAGCTCGTCGACGAGCGGTGCGACGCCCGTCCGCATCGGGTCGACGGCGGGGAGGCGATGCTCCGCGGCAGTCTGATCGAGGAGGGCCGATGCCGCTTCCGCGCCGAGGTGCTCCGTGTTGATGGCAATGCCGATGCAACGGATGGCGGGGTTCGTGAGACGGCCTTCGAGGACCGTCCGTTCAATGACGTCGCCGATCGAGGGCAGGGGATGGGACACGCCTCGCATGGTCTTGCGCGTCGGCTCATGGCATACGACGACGGCGTCGGGCTGCGCCCCGTGGAGAAGGCCGAGCGTCACGCCGGCGAAAGAGGGATGGAAGAGCGAGCCCTGTCCTTCCACCACATCCCAATGATCGGGATCGTTGGCGGGCGTCAACCATTCCGCCGCGCCGGAAATGAAATCGGCGACGACTGCGTCGAGCGCAAGTCCCCGTCCGGAGATCAGCACTCCCGTCTGCCCGGTCGCGCGGAAATCGGACTTGAGCCCGCGGCGCTGCATCTCGCGGTCGATCGCGAGCGCTGCATATTTTTTTCCGACCGAACAATCCGTGCCGACGGTCAGCAGCCGCATCCCGGGGCGCTTCACGCCCTTGCCGGTTGCGAAAACCATATCGGAGTGGCGCACGTCGTGGAGCTTGCGACCGGCCCGCCGCGCGGTCTCGGCAATCTCCGGAATGCTGCCGAGCCGCTTATGGAGGCCCGTCGCAACGTCGAGGCCAGCCTCGAGCGCTGTTACGATTTCCCTCACCCAATAATCCGGAAGGATGCCCCCGGCGTTGGCGACGCCGACGACCATCGTGCGGGCTCCCTTCTCGCGCGCTTCCGCGATGCCGAGATCGGGTAGGCCGCAATCCGCGCGGCACCCGGGCAGGCGCATCTGCCCGACGCACCATTCAGGCCGCCAGTCCGCGATCCCTTGAGCGGTCTTGGCGGCGAGCTGATCTGCAACATCTCCGAGGAACAGGAGATAGGGCTTGGCAATCTCCATCGGCACGCTATTCCGCGTTGATCCGGCCCGATGCGTTGGCGAGCATCACATAGAGCTTGCCCGACTCGGAGGCGAGGCAAGCGTCGGCGAGCTGGTCTCCCTGCGATGTTTCGGAAACGGTGTCGAGAAGACGCTCGAACAGACGGACATAAGCGTCGACCCGGCCGCGTAGGATCTTTTCGTCGTGATAACGCTTGCGGATGGACCGCCGCATCATCGGGCCGCGCTCCTCGAAGAGACGGTGAGTATAGATATGGCTCTCGCCTGCTCCGTAGCGCCGCTCGAGCTCGCCCGGGAGCGAGCCGTCGATCGCCTCGACGAGATCCCGCGCCGCGCCGTTGAGCTTCTGCATGAGCGATTCGGTCTCCCGCGACAGATCGCGTTCGACGGGCGGCGGTTCCGCCACCGTCGGCGTGCGGAAATCTCCGTTGGGCTTGGATACAAGCCGCGTGACGTCCTGAGGCTGAGGGCGCACGACGGGAGCGGGGGGGGCAGGCTTGAATGCGCTCCGCTCAGGTGGCCGCGGCTCGGGAGGACTTGTGCTTCGGGTCGGAGCGGGCGGGCTTGCTTCCGCTTTCGGGTTTTCACGTGATTGCTGAAGCTGCAGGCCCGGACCGCTCAGATCGAAATTTCCCGACTGCTTCTTGACCACATCGGCGAGCGCGGTCAGCGCGGTGATCTGATCGGCGATGACTCTGCGCATCGCGTCCGCGTTGGTGCGGGTCTCCTGCGGCAGATCGGCAATCGAGCGTTTGAGTTCGCCCCGCGCCGTTTCGATGTCCTTCGCCACCTGCTGGGCGGCAAGGCGCATGTCCTGCACTGTTCCTTGAAAGTCCTTGGCGGTCGTCGCGATCATTTCCTTCAGAGCGGCGACGGCGGTCTCGTGCTGTTCGCGCAACGCCTTGGTGGCAGCTGCGATCTGCGTGGCGGAAGCGCCTTCGAGTTTCGCGACCTCGTTCTCGAAATTGGCGGCGACTGCCGCGGTCTGCTGGCCCACGAGCTGGCCCGCCTCGGCCGATCTCGCCTGGATGTTTCCGAGCGACTCCTCGATGAGGCGCATGTAGTTGCGCATCATCGCATCGACATCCTGGGATCTCTTCCCCAAGGCGCCGACGAGTTGGCCCAAGGCCTCCTCGCGCGAACCGAGAACCCTCTCCATGTCGCTGTTGAACCGTTCGAGCGATCGCTCGACGACGCCGGTCACCTCCTCCAGGCGATCGGCGATCCGGCTCCCCGTCGACTCGAGCTGGCCGGTCAGTCCCGAGCTCACCGTTTCGAGGCGGTCATCGATGCTCGCGGCGGCCGAGCCCAGCTGTTCGGCCAGGAAGGCGTTCGCGTTCTCGAGATGATGAGCGAATTTCTCTCCCGCGTCCTCGAGCCGGTGGGTGGCGGTTGCCGCCGTCTGCTCGAGCCCGCGGCTCGCCTGTTCAATGCGCGCCGCAATCTGGCCGGTCTGTTGATCGAGCTGTCCTGTAATCCGCGTGGACGTTTCGCCGAGTCCATCAAAGAGGGCAGTGCTGGCCCTGTCGATGCCGGCCCCAATCTCCCCGCTGGCACGCTCGACGGTGCGCGTGAACTCCTCGTTTGCGCCTTCCATCCGGCCGGAAATGTCGGCGGTAATCTTTTCGAGAAGCTCGGTTGCGACGTCGAAACGGTGACCGAGATCGCGTGCGGTGCCGTCGATGCGCGAGAACATCGTCTTGCCGGCATTGTCGAGCCGGTCGGCGACGTCGGTCGCGGTGGCATCCAGCCGATCGGCGATCTCGCTGTTGGCCTGCGTCACGCGCTCGAAGAGACGAGCCGAGGTTCCGTCGATCCCGGCCGTCATTTGCTCCGCCGCTTGATCGAGGCGGGTAGTAAGCTCGTCCGAGGCCCGCTCGAGCTCCGTCGCCATCAGGCCGGAAACCCTTTCGAGACGCTCCGCGAGCGAACCCGTCGAGCGGTCGAGGCGCGATGTCAGATCCGCGGAAACACGCTCGAGCCGCGCGGTCGTGTCCTCGGAGGTACGGCCGAAGTGCCCGATGAGCTCGCCCGAGGTCTGCTCGAGCTGCGCCGCGAGGCCCGCCGCCGTATCGGCGAGCTGGCCCGTCAGATCGCCCGAGGCGCTCTCGATCTGTGCCGACATCTGCGCAGTGGTAAGAGCAACCTGCGTGCTGAGCTCGCTCGAGGCGCGTTCGAGCCGCTCCGTCATGTCCGCGGTTGCATCGCCGAGCTGGCCCGACAGATTGCCGGAAACTTGGCCGACGCTCTCGGTCAAACGGTCGGCAGTTTCTCCGATGTGGTCGGCGAGACGAGCGGTGACGGCCTCGAGATCGCTCGTGATACCGGACGAGGTCGCCTCGAGACGGCCCGAGAGCCGCTGGGTGAGGTCGTCGAGCTTGCCCGTCATTTCGCTCGACGACTGATCGAGTTGGGTGAAGAGAGCTTCCCGCGCCCGGGTGACGCTCTCAACGAACTCGCCGGAAACCGTGATGAGCCGCTCGGTGACGAGGCCACCCGAGCTCTCGATGTCCTGCGCGAGCGCTACGCCGGAATCCTGCATCTGGCGCGAGACGATGTCGGAGGTCTCCTTCAGATGCGAAGCGATGGTGCCCGAGGTTCCGGTCAAGAGGTCGTTGAGCGCGCTTCCGGTGGTTCCCATCTGCTCGACGACGCTCGCGGCCGTCTCGGCGAGGCGGCCATTGACGCTCTCTGCGCTTTCGATCAGACGTGCGCTCACCAATTCGCTGCTTTCGATGAGACGGCCGTTCACGGCGCCGGCCACTTCGTCGACCTTGCCGGTTATTGAGCCCGCGAGCGCGCTCATGTGTTCGAAGAGGCGTTCGGCTGACTCGCCGATGCGGTCTTCGAGCTGCCGGCCGCCCTCGCTCATGACGGTGAAGAGCCGGTTCGAGGAGTCTTCGAGCTGCTCGGTGATGGCGCCGGTCCGCTCTCCAATAACCGCGATATAGCGCGTCGAAGCCTCGTCGACTTTCGCGGCCACCTGGTCGCCGACCGACGTGAGTTGGCCCAAAGCGCCGTTCGCCGTCTCACTGAGGCTCGAAACGACCTGTGATCCGGTATTGCCGACTAGGGAGACGACCCGGTTGACCGTCTCCTCGAGATGTCCGGTGAAGCGGTCGCCGGTCGTATCGAGGTAGGAGACGGCGCCCGCGGTCGCGCTTTCGAGCCGAGACGCCAAACCGTCGCTTGCCGCGGTGATCTGGGAGGCAACACCGCTGCTCGAGTCGGTGAGGCGCACGAGCAGTTGATTGCTGCTCTCTTCCATCCGGCTGTGCATCGATTCTGCCGCCTTATCGAGGCGCGTGAAGAGCCTCGACGTCGTCTCATCCACTCCGGCGGCGATCTGCTCGGTCGCTTGGTCGATATAGCTGACGAGCCCGGCGCGGGCTTGCTCGACGTGGCCAGCGAGCGTCGTGCCGGATCGGTCGAGGTTGTCGTGGATCGACTTGGTTGCTTCATCGAGCCTGAGAAACAGCTGGCCCGTCGACTCATCGATCCGCGCAACGATCTGGCCGCCCGCCAAGTCGACGTATTCGGCGAGCTCGCCTCGGGCACGATCGACCTGGCCGATGTAATCCCTGAGAATGCCTTGCATTCCCTGGGTCAGACTTGACCGGCTCGACTCGATCTGCTCGGCGACCGTCGATCCCGAGCTCGCGATCTGCTCGACTGCTTCCTGCGAGGCCGTCTTCAATTGGTAGGCGGTGTTCCCGCCGACTGATTGCAGTGCCTCGGTAACCTGCGCGGCGGCGGCCTTCACCTGGTCGCCGGATGCCGCTGCGGCGCGATCGATCGTGTGAGCCAATTCGGAATTGAGCCCATTGAGCTCATCGACGCTCGTGCGCAGCAGGCGCACCAAGTTCCCCTCCATGCCCTCGACGCTCTGCCCGAAATTCGACGACTCGGCATTGAGGGTCGAGGTGGCGGCGGTTAGGGCCTCGATCTGCCCGGAGAGGTGTTCGGAAAAGCTGCGCAGCTCGCCCACGAGCAACCCCGACGTCCGCTCCATCTGGGTCGTCTGTTCGCTGATCTCGCCGCTTGCGACAGATGCCCGCGAGGCGACCTCGTCGATCGTGCGGGCGAGTTCCACCGTGGTGCTCGAGAGCCCATGCTCGAGCTGGGCGAGCGTGGATTGTGCCGTAGCGATAATCGCGTCGAGGCTTTGCGTGTTGTTCTCGAGGCGAGACAAGATCGGACTTGCCTCGTTGCCGAGCACCATGCCCGCCTGCTGCAGCGCGGCACGCTGATTCTCGAGCCCGGCGACGAGCGTGCGGATGCGCTCCTCGTTGCCGCCGAAGGCGCGCTCGATCGCTGAAATCTCCTTATGGACCATATTTTCGAGCTCGCTCGCCCGCTGGACCGCGTGCTCGACGCCTCCGACCAGGACATCGACGTCCGCACGCACCGCCTGTGCGATCGAGGCGAGCCCCTCGGCCGCGACGTCCTGCGGCCGCAGGAGCCGCAACGCCGACTGCATCAGCGCTTCGGAGACCTGTCGCATCTGATGAGCCCGCCACAGGAAGTGCGCCATCATCCAGACGAGCGCAATCGGCAGAATGAGCACGGTCAGCGCTATCATCGTCTGAGGCAGAGCGGCGGCGTGGAACGGCTGGGCTTGGGCGAACACGACCGGACTGAAGGTCAGCGACCAGCAGAATACCCATACCAGCGATATGGCGAAGGCCGCGTAGTAGGGGACATAGGAGGGCTGACGCCTGAGGCTTGCAATCATCGCTGCGGTCCCAGGTTCGTTCTCGTTCGCGGGTCTGCTGCGAAGCGGCGGCTGCTCGCTGTCGAGCGGCTCGTCCTCGCGACGCTTCGAAAATTCTCCGGCTGGGCGATCACGCCCAGGTAGGCGCCGCTGCGGGCGCCGGGTGTCAATCGTGTTGTTCGCCATACCTGTTCCCGCACTGCTTTTTTCGCTCGCGGCTGAGCGGCGCAAACGCCTGCCAGCCCTCAATATCCGCTTCGCCCGTCCTGTTTAGCCTATTGACAGGCAAAGTGAAATCCGGAGGGATGGGTGCCCCTCGATCCCGATCCCCGCAGCAGATCTCCACAATAGCCGATCGGCCCACTCGCTTGAACCGCCGAGCGAGAACATGTTCGGCTAGATGAGGTTTTGGTTAAAATTGTGGATCAAATTGACGCGAGTGTTTTAGCCGGACGTTCATGATTCTCCTCAAGCCTAACGCAGTCTCGTCCATGCTAAGGCGTGCCTTCCCACAACAGTCCGGCCCATCATGCTTGCTTCCCCGGGAAATCAGCGGCCCGACCCGCTCATCTTCGATATCGCTCACCTTCGCCGCTCGTGCCGACGTGTGGAGACTTGCCGTGCATACCTCAAGGGGTCGGCGGGGGCCGTAGGGGCCCCGGCGATCGGCGATCTGGCTGCCCGGCTCAAGGAGGCGGGAATTCGGCCCCGCTCGATGTCAAGGCGCCGGTCTTGGAGCTCCTGGCGATGGCGATTGCTGATTTTAGACGCAAGGCAAGCAAGGTCGCCTCTGACGCAAGGGCGGATTCGCATCGGCTGGATTGTGTTTCGCAGAAGCATTTCGTAAACAGCGTTCGGAATAACGAACGATCGGCGGGACCGCGCCCTGAAGCATGGCCAAGATCACTTTCATCCAGCACAACGGCACCGAGCAGACCGTCGAAGGCCAGAACGGCATGTCGGTGATGGAGACCGCGGTCAAGAACATGGTCCCGGGCATCGACGCTGATTGCGGGGGAGCGTGCGCCTGCGCCACCTGCCACGTCTATGTCGATCCTGAATGGGTGGGAAAGGCCGGCTCGCGTAGCCAGATGGAAGAGGACATGCTCGATTTCGCGTTCGACGTGCGCGATTCGAGCCGGTTGTCCTGCCAGATCAAAGTTTCCGACCAGCTGGACGGATTGCGCGTCCGGGTCCCTGAAAAACAATTCTAGAGCGCTTCCGGAGCGAGAATATGGATGGCGAGGTAATTTCCACCGATGCGGTGATCGTTGGGGCGGGGCCGTGCGGTCTTTTTGCGGTATTCGAACTCGGGCTCCTCGACATACGATGTCACGTCGTGGACATACTCGACCGCGCCGGCGGACAATGCGCCGAGCTCTATCCCGAGAAGCCCATTTACGACATACCCGCGCTCAGCGTCGTAACCGGCGCCGAGCTCACGCACCGATTGCTCGATCAGATCAAGCCCTTCCACCCCGAATTCCACTTCAACCAGATGGTAACGGGGCTCAATAAGACGGATGACGGTCTCTTCGAGCTCACGACCGATGGTGGGCTCGTCTTCTGCTCGAAGGTGGTGGTGATCGCCGCGGGCGGAGGATCGTTCCAGCCCAAAAAGCCTCCGATCCCCGGCATCGATGCTTACGAGGGGAGCTCGGTCTTCTATTCGGTCAAGAAAATGGATGCCCTGCGCGGACGAGACATCCTCATTGTCGGCGGCGGCGACTCCGCGCTCGATTGGACGCTGAACCTGCAGCCTCTGGCGCGCAGTCTCACGCTCCTCCACCGGCGCGACGATTTCCGCGCTGCGCCGGACAGCGTCAGGAAAATGCGCGAGCTCGTTGCGGCGGGCAAAATGGCGTTCAGGCTCGGCCAGGTCACTGGTCTCAAGGGCACGGACGGGTCGCTTGCTGCGGCGCAGATCAAGGGGCCAGAGGGGGAGTTCGAGATCGCGACCAATTGCCTGCTCCCCTTCTTCGGCCTCACCATGAAGCTCGGGCCGGTCGCCGATTGGGGCATCAACCTCAACGAAAATCTCATTCCCGTGGACACGGCGAAGTTCGAAACCTCGGTCCCCGGCATCTTCGCCATCGGCGACATCAATACCTATCCGGGCAAGCTCAAGCTCATTCTCTCCGGGTTTCACGAGGCCGCTTTGATGGCGCAGGAAGCCTTCCATCACCTCCGCCCGGGCGAGCGGCTCCTGTTCCAGTACACGACTTCGAGCTCGAGCCTCCAGAAGAAGCTCGGCGTAATCTGATCGTTCCCCAACGGAACAGGGCCGGGGGAATCGCGTTTCCCTGACATCCATGCGCCCCTCTCAAGCCGAGCTTCCGGACTTCGCAAGCCTTCGCCGCGCCATGGTCGAGCGGCAGGTGGCGGCGAGGGGCGTACGCTCGCCGCTCGTGCTCGATGCGATGCGGCAGGTCCCGCGCGAGGCTTTCCTTCCCGATTCGCTCAAGGAATTCGCCTACGAGGATTCGCCTCTTCCGATCGAGGCCGAGCAGACGATCTCCCAACCCTACATCGTCGCCTACATGATCGAGGCGCTGGGACTCGAAGGCGGCGAGAAGGTGCTCGAGATCGGCGCGGGCTCAGGCTACGCCGCCGCCGTTCTGTCGCGCATCGCAGGCGAGGTTTACACGGTCGAGCGGGTTGCCGAGCTGGCTGAGAGAGCTGCGGGGAGGCTCGCCGGCCTCGGCTACAGAAACGTGCACGTCCTCCACGGCGACGGCACGCGAGGCTGGCCCGAGCACGCGCCCTATGATGCGATAGCGGTAGCAGCCGGCGGGCCGGCGGTTCCGGAATCGCTCAAGCAGCAACTCAAAACGGGCGGGCGGCTGATCATGCCGGTTGGCATCGATCCGCGGGCACAGGAACTTGTCCGGGTCATCCGGGTTTCGGAGACCGAGTTCACGACCGAAGACATCGCGGATGTGCGATTCGTGCCGCTTATCGGGGAGGAAGGCTGGATCCCTGAAAAGGGCAAGCTCGCCTCGTTCGCGAGGCCGGCGGCGAGACCCAAACCGGCCGAAACACAGCTCGCTGAGGTGATCGCTCGCTCGTGCTCGACCTTCGATGCGATCGAGGGTGCCGATCTCGCCCCGCTTCTGGCCCGAATCGGCGATGCCAAGATTGTCCTCATCGGTGAAGCGAGCCACGGAACCTCGGAGTTCTACCGGATGCGAGAGCGGATCTCGCGCGAGCTCATCGGGCGAAAAGGGTTCACGTTCGTCGCAATCGAGGGCGACTGGCCGGATGCCGCGCGGGTCGATCAGTATGTTCGCCACGCCGGGCATGAGGCGCGCGAGTGGGAGGCCTTCGCGCGGTTTCCGAGCTGGATGTGGAGAAACGAAGAGGTTAGGGCGTTCATCGACTGGTTGCACGAGCACAATGCCGGACTGGAGCCTCGAAGGCGTACGGCATTCTACGGGCTCGACATGTACTCGCTTTACACATCGATCCGAGAGGTCTTGCGCTATCTCGACCGCATCGATCCGGATACGGCCCGGATCGCGCGCGAGCGGTACGGCTGTCTGACACCGTGGCAGTCCGATCCCGCCGCCTACGGTCATGCCGCCATCTCAGGGGCCTATCGCGCGTGCGAGAAAGAGGTCGTCAGCATGCTCCAGGAGATCCTCAACAAGCAGAACATCTACATGACGAACGACGGGGAGCGATATCTCAACGCCGTTCAGAACGCCCGGCTGGTTGCCGATGCCGAGCACTATTATCGCGCGATGTTCTACGGATCGCGCTCGTCCTGGAATCTGCGCGATTCCCACATGTTCGAAACCCTCAAAGCGCTCCTGCAATTCCATGGCCGCGACAGCAAGGCAATCGTGTGGGCCCACAACTCCCACATCGGGAACGCCGCATCGACCGAAATGTCGGCCAGGGGCGAATTCAACATCGGCGAGCTCTGCAAGAACGAGTTCGGCGAGCTCGCTTACGCGATCGGGTTCGGCACTCACGCGGGAACGGTCGCCGCGGCCACCGACTGGGATGGCCCCATGGAGATCAAGACCGTCCGGCCTTCTCATCCGCGCAGCTACGAAAGGGCTTGTCACGACTCCGGCAAGCCCCGCTTCATGCTTCCGTTGCGAGGCGACCGAACCGGCGCCAGGGAAGCCTTGATGAAGCCTCGCCTCGAACGGGCGATCGGTGTCATCTATCGGCCGCAGACGGAGCTTGCGAGCCACTATTTCGAAGCCGTGCTACCCGGCCAGTTCGACGAGTACATCTGGTTCGACGAGACGAGCGCAGTGAAACCTTTCGAGACAAAGGAGCTCTCGGGGCTTCCCGACACCTATCCATTCGGTGTTTAAGGAGGCGTATGGCATCATCTGAGTGGCGCAGTACGCCGTCTGGAAAGCTTCGTGGACGAGGACTGGGCCTGCCGTTCCCGGGAGAGCCCGGGTCCTACAACGCGATCGCCGACGTTCCGGGGGTGACCGTCGGAGCGACCACGCTTATCGAGGGCCGAGGAAAGCTCGCGGTCGGCAAGGGACCGGTCCGAACCGGGGTAACGGCCATCCTGCCGCGCGGCGCGCCTGACGCCCACATCCCGTGCGCCGCGGCCTTTTATTCGCTCAACGGCAACGGCGAAATGACCGGTACCATCTGGGTGGAAGAGTCGGGCGAGCTCAATACCCCGATCACCATCACCAACACCCATTCCTGCGGCGTAGCGCGGGACGCCACCATCAAATGGCTCGTGC
>JBJMRA010000070.1:0-11338 GCA_045802365.1 Hyphomicrobiales bacterium
CGATTTTCCCCACAAGCAATTCGCTGCATCATAGGACGCACAACCCGGATTGCCATCGCTCATAATGGCAAAGACAAGCGTACCACCGTTGGGTGCTGGGAACCAACCTTCTTGCCAGCGCTCGGCTGCCATCGCCTTGGTCACTATGGGGAGGAATGAGAATGTAACTGATATTGCAATGAGTAGTACTAAGGCCTTTCATCGAACTAGCTCCGCTCTGACAAGTATCGTCGGGTTACGGCACAGCTTCGTCGAGGCGCATACTTTAGTAATATTACCATAGACGCACCTTACCTGCAACAGCGGGCCGCTCGCTTCTCCCAAAGAAAGCCGCCAGGTTTTGCCAGCGGCCCTATTGAACAAAGGGGTGTGGCTCCTGCGAGCAGGACTGAGCTTATCCCCGATCCGCTCCCGGCTCAAACCGCGTCCCGTCCCACTCGACCGCAAGCCGTCCCGGCACGAGCAGCCCGCCAATACAAAAGGCCGGCAGTTCGCCCGCCGGCCCCTAGGGCTGTGCAGCAAAGCTCAGTGCGTGGTTCCGACCACACGTCCGAAAACCCTCCCCCACCGGTCTTCTTGCTTTCGTGTAGGACAGGCCTAAGCCGAGATAAAAACACTCGTTCGGATCGCCGGCCCGAATGAAGCGCCCGCGACCGTCCCGCCCGGTCCGAAACCACCGGGTCACGAATGGCACCGCCCCCTTGATCTGAACGACGACGGAGCAACCGTCCGTAAGTTCCGCCTCCGGATCAACGAGGCACCGCGCGCTTGCGTCGTCAAAACCTAGACCGAACTTCTCATGGATCCGCGCGAGGATATAGTAGCTACCCATTGGCGGCCTCCTTTAGAAGATCGCCAACAAGGGATCGAATAAGCAGCGCAATGACGAAGCTTTCGAGAGGTACTGGCCGATTCAGCCCGCCCGGCCGGAACCGCTTCGGTTCCGAGAAGAAGACGCGGCACTCGGCCCTCCCCGATCAAGAGAATGGGACCCCAAGTGTCAGGCTATGGCGGCCCGAGTGATTGGTTCCTCCACCCAGAAGTAGGCGCAATCCGGCGATCGATCGAGGACAGGACGAGTTCCATCCGAGCTCACAGTCGCGGGCAAGAGATCGTCGCGGCGCATGACGCCTGGGGGGCTCATTGCGAAGAGGTCGCAGCCTCGGTGGGCGCCGATTTTTTCCGATGACATTGTCGACCTGCACGAGCAGTTAAGCCCACTCCACTGGAGTGCGCCGAGGATTCGCGCTCCCCGAAAGGGGTTGACCGTCTAGCTGGCGGGCAGCCATGAAATAGACGGAAAGCGGGGCTTCGCTCATAGCCGAACTTTGTTTTAGGAGGTGGATATGAAGCTACACACTTTCTTGACAGTTGCATCTGTGCTGTTGTCTGCCGCCATCACCACGTCAGCGCACGCTCAGGATCAGCAAGCTCCATCTGATAATCGCATGCCCGGTGACATGATGAGCCAGTCCATGATGGGTTGCCCAGGTATGGGCAGCCAGGACATGATGGGAATGCGCTCGCACATGATGCGGATGATGTCCCGAGGGAGCGGGGCAGGTCGCTGGGGTCATCACCGGGGATTCGGACTGAGGATGATGGTGATCCTCATGGACACCGACGGAGACGGGGCGCTCTCACTGGAGGAAGTCCAGAGTGCTCATGCTCGGATTTTCAAGGCTGTTGACGCCAACAAAGACGGGAAGGTCACCGTTGAGGAGATGCAGCAGTTTTTCCGAGGTAGTGAGGCTCCGGACAAAGCAGATAAGGAGTAGGCCACCCCCAGGGAGCGATTGCTGTCATTTGCACGCCACGATCTCGCCACGATGGTTACAAAAGGTCGCTTTCGCAGCTGAGGAGGGAAGGCATGGCAGTAGACTGGTCCCTCGAGGGAGTGGAGTTCGCCAACTGCAACTGCGATTGGTGCTGCCCGTGCCAGTTCGAATCACTGCCCACGCACGGCGATTGCCGCGGCTTCGAAGTGGTGCGCATCGACAGAGGTCACTTCGGGGACGTCGATCTCGCCGATCTGAATGCGGCGCTGATCTATGCCTGGCCGGGTCCGATCTTCGAGGGCGGAGGGGAGATGCAGGCGATTGTCGACGAGCGAGCGAACGAATGGCAGCGCAACGCGCTGAAGACCGTCCTGCACGGCGGGGAAACGCAGGAGGCGAAAACCCATTGGTGGGTGTTTCATGCCATGTCGTCCACCGTGCACGAGACTCTGTTCAAGCCGATCGAGTTCGAAGTGGATATTGCGGCGAGGAGGGCCAAGGTGTCGATCCCCGGCCTGCTCCAGTCGACCGGCGAGCCTATCCGTAGCCCCGCGACCGGCGATCTCCATCGCGTACGCATCGATATCCCGAACGGCATCGAATTCGAACTGGCGGAGATCGGCATGGCGTCGACCACGACGAGCGGCGGAGTGAAGCTCGATCTCAGGAAGAGCTACGGCCAGTTCAACATTCTCAGGCACTCACGCACGGGCGTGGTGCATTGAGCTGTACAGTCGGCGGCAAAAAAGAAAGGCCGGTCGAGACCGGCCTTTCGCGTCGAGCTTGGTCAGCAGCCGATGCAGAGATTGATACCCGGCGTCCACCACGGCCGCGAGTAGTAGTAGCCGCCGTAGTAATAACCGTAACCAGGCCGCTTTACCCTGTAGCGAGGTCCATGTCTGCTCCGGCTATAGACAAATACCTTCCTCCTGCCATCCCTTTTGATGACCCTCTTCTTCTTGACCACAGTGGCGGCGAGCTGAATATCGCTCGAGGTCACGGCCGTGCCGGACCCGATCGGCGTCACCGCCAGGGCGGATGTGTCGAGCGCACTCAGGCCGAACGCGCCGGTAACCAGCATCGTAGCGCCCAGTGCCAAACCATGTCTCAGCATTTCCATCACTCCTCTTGGTTTCCAATCTAAACGCCCCCGACGGGCTGTTGTTCCCCTGCGTCGCGGGAGCTCGGCAAGGCGGCCAGTTGCCGCAGCGGGAGGAAATATCAAGAGATTTCAGCCCTTTTCCTCTCGGAGGGCGAACCGTGCCGAGCCCGCCCAGCGGCGGTGATGCGGCTCGACAGGACCAGCGCCACGAGCACGACCGCGCCTCCGGCATACTGGTTTACGGCAAGGGTTTCGCCGAGAAAGATCGCGGCGATGAGGGTCGCGACGATCGGTTCGAGGTTGAAGAAGGGGGCAACGACGGAAGCCGGGGCATGCTTGAGCGAAACCATATGAAAGAAATAGGCCGCGACGTAAGCGCCGCTCAGCGCGAAAGCCCAGATCCAGCCGATCGCGGAGGCTTGTCCGGGCAGGAACGAGCGGATCGCGCCGTCTCCGAGCCAGAGCACGATCGCGAGCGAAGGCAACCAGATCGCCAGATGAACCAGGCTGCCGAACGCTGCGGGATCGAGATGCCGTGAAACGAGGCGGCCGGAATAGAACTGGAGGGTAGCGCCGCTCGCGGCGGCCGCGGCAAGGGCGATGCCGCGGATATCGAGGTCATTGAAGCCTGGCCCAACGGCGATCGCCAGGCCGGCGAAGGCCATCAGTCCTATGAGTACTCGACGCGGCCCGGGAGCGTGTCCTTCGACCAGCGGCGCGGTGATGAGGATGATCACCGGGAAGGTGAAGAAGATGATCACCGCAAGGGCCACCGGAATGAACTGAACGGCGACGAGATAGCTCACCGAAATGACGAGCGTCGAAACCGCAAGGCCCGCGAAGCTCCAATATCCCGCTGTCGGCACCCTCAGGCTGACGCCCCTCGCCACGGACAATCCGCCCAGGACGAGCGCGATCACGGTCGTGCGCAGGAAACTGCTATCGATGCCGGGAACGCCGTTCGTGAAGGCCGCGCGGGCAAAATTGGGGATGGTCCCATAGAAGCACGCCGCGATCAGTGCGGCGGCGATGCCCGCGAGAGGCCGCGTGATCACGCGCGTCTCGCGGGCTATTCGACTTTGACGGAAGCGTTGGCGGTGGCGCCCTTGGCGTCGATCACCGATAGACGCGCGAACCCCTTTCCTGGCCTCTCCCAATACGCTTCGCGCCGCGCTTCGCCCGTTACGACCGGCAAGCCGTCGACCAGCCAGGTGAAGGGCGGAGCGCCGCCATTGGCCTTGAGAGCCAGTCCGCCGTCCGCACCCGCTTCCACCGCGACGCGGGTGCCATCGGGCGGAAAGGCGATGGTGAGCGGGGGATCGCCCGGGCCGGCGGCCGCGATCTCGGGCAACCCGCGCGGCCGGAAGCGTTGCAATGGCGGCGGCAGGTCGCTCGTGCGGGCGAAAACGATCCCGGGCGGCGCGGGAGGAAGCGGCGCCCGCCCTTGGCCCAGACGTTGGAACGCCTCGAAGAGGATCGGCGCGGCCGAGACGCGCCCGATGAGGCCCGCAACCGCCGAGCCGTCCGGACGGCCGACCCACACCGCGACCGTGTAGGCGCCGTCGAAGCCGACCGCCCAGGCGTCGCGGTATCCATAGGAGGTCCCGGTCTTGAACGCGATCTTGCCGCCGACCGAATTCTCAGGGACGGGAGCGCCGAGGAGGACATCGCCGACCTGCCAGGCGGCCTGTGGGTCAAAGAGTCGGCGCGGAGTGGGTGATTTGATCCGGTCCTCGGCGCGCCAGACGAGTGGAAAGGCTTCGCCGCCGCGCGCAATGGCGGTGTAAAGGGCGGCGAGATCGACGAGACGTATGCCGACGCCGCCGAGCCCGACGGCAAGACCGGGCGGGGCGTCTTTCGGCAGCACGACGTCGACGCCGGTGTTCCGGAGCCGCGTCAAGAGCCGCTGTGGCCCGACCGCATCGAGAACCGCGAGAGCCGGCACGTTGAGCGATTGCTGCAGCGCGCGCCGGACGGTGACCGTGCCGTGGAAATCGTCATCGAAATTTTGCGGAGCGTAGGCGCCGAAGCGGACCGGGCGATCGTCGATGAGAGTCTCGGGGTGAACGAGGCCGTCTTCGAAGGCCAAGCCGTATATGAAGGGCTTGAGCGCCGATCCGGGCGAGCGGAGCGCTTCAGCGAGATCGACCTGTCCGGCGCGCTCGCCGTCGAAATAGCCGACCCCGCCGACATGGGCCAACACCTCCGCCGTCTTGTTGTCGATGACCACGATCGCCGCCGAGACGCCGCCGCCGATCGCCTGCGCCCGCTCGCGCGCGAGCGTCTCGAGCGACGCCTGCAGGGGCCGCGAAATGGTGGTCTGTTGAAGCGAGGCGGCGGGCTCGACCTTGATCAAGCGTTCGGCGAGATGCGCCGCGAACATGGGGAAGGCCTTCCGTCCACGCGGCATCTCCTCTTGCTTGCCCGCCGCCATCTGATCTCCATTGATCGTGCCCTGACCTTCGAGACGGGCGAGAACGCGGTCGCGCGCGACGCGAGCAGCGGCAGCGTTGCGGTCGGGGCGGCGCGTTTCAGGCGCCTGCGGAAGAGCGATGAGGAGGGCGGCTTCGGCCGAAGAAAGCCGCTTCGGCTCCTTTCCGAAATAGGCGAGGGAGGCGGCGCGAGTGCCCTCGAGATTGCCACCATAGGGCGCCAGAACGAGGTAGAGGCCGAGAATCTCCTGTTTGGTGAGCCTGCGCTCCAATTGTACCGCACGCATCATCTCGATGAATTTGGCGCCGAGCGTGCGCTCGGGCCGCGGCTCGAGGAGACGCGCAACCTGCATCGTGAGCGTCGAGGCGCCGGAAACAACGCGCCCGTGCCACAAAGCTTGCAGCATCGCGCGGGCGAGCGCGGCGGGATCGACCCCGGGATGCGTGTAGAAACGCTTATCCTCGTAGGCGACGAGCATGGCGAGAAAGCGGGGATCGACATCAGCGGGGCCGGCCGGAAGCCGCCAGTAGCCATCCCTGGTGATGAACGGGCGCAGGAGCTTGCCGTCCCGATCGACCACCAGCTGCGAGTAGGCGATCGGTTTGTCGATCGGCAACGGTCCGAGCCGGTCGAGCAATGTGGCGAGACTCAGACCGGCGGCGTTGACGAGAACCGCAATCACGAGAGACGCTGCATAGATGCGCAACAGTAATCTCCCTCCGCCGCCCGCAGGGCGGGAAGGGAGAGATGAACCCGTGCCGATCATCGGATCAGGGCTCGGTGACCGTCACCGACCCCGTGTCCGTTCGCGCGTTCAACTCCGGGCGGTACATGTCCTCGACGCTCGCGCCTGGATGCACATAAGTTCCGGGCGCCACCGCGCGGATCGAGTAGGCGAACTTCGCGGTCGAGTTGCCGAATGCCGCCACGAACCGATCATCGCGGAATTCTGCGTGCGTCGGCTCGGTCGTGTCCTGAAGCCACGATAAGCCCGACGTGTCGCCCGAGGAGACGAGCGCCGGGTTCTCGATCTCGAACCCGGCGGGAAGCGGATCGGCGAGCAGGAAGTTGCCGCTCTCCTCGCCGCCTCCGGACCTGCTGACATTCAACACCACGACGAGACGCGTGTTCTGCGTGACGGTCGAGGGATCGACTTCATCTCCGGCGGGCGTGAAGTAGGTTCGAGAAAGTGTGAGCCCGTTCGACGCTGCGGGTTCCGCCACGATCGGCGAACCCGAGACCGCTATGACGGCACGGAGCGGCTTCGGATTGGGATTGGCGATCTTGATGGGTTTCGCCAAGTCCTTCTCGCCGAAGATCTTGTAGAGCGCTCCCGTTTGCGGAACGTCGTTGACGAGGAGCTTGAGGCTCGCCGCCTCCTTGGCCACCGCCCGCGCGGCGAGCACCATCCAGGTCATTTCCTGGGTCGAGGTGTAGCTCGTCCTCGCCCGCTCGGCCACGATCACCTGGGAAGCGGCTTTGATCACCCGACCACCGGATTTGGTGTCGCTCGCCAGCGCAAGAAGCCCCGAGGCGTCGCGCAGCACCGATCCGTAATCCTCCCGATGGGGGCGCTCGGAGCTCTGCTCATCCTGCTCGAGGGCGGCGAGCGCGGAGGCGAAAGCCTGATCGGCCCTGTTCCTGTCGCCGAGGATGGAAAGCGCGGCACCGATCTGGGCTCGGGCGAGCGGCGATCCGAAGTCGCCGATCTTGGTGTCGGCCAAGTATTTGAGATCGCCCGCCGGCGCGCGGCCCGCGAGCGCCAGCACGTAGAGCGCATAGGCGATATCCTCGCCCTTGCCGGCCTCGATGTCGGGAGCGTTGCCGACCGTGTTCTTGAGGTAGTCGAGCGCGGTGACTAGCGAGTCTTCCGGGACCTCGTAGCCCTTTTCGCGGGCCCTGAGCAGGAAGTCGGTCACGAAGGAGGATAGCCAGAGATTGCCGTCATCGGAACCGGCCGACCACATCGCGAAGGCGCCGCTGGCGCTCTGGCGGTTGACGAGCCGCCAGACAGCATCCTGAAGCCGCTGCTTCAAGTCGGAATCGATCACGAGACCCTTGGCGCCGAGTTCGCTCAGATAAAGAAGCGGCAACGCGCGGCTGACCGTCTGTTCGGAGCAGCCATAGGGATAGCGGTCGAGGGCTCGGACGAGCCCGGCCGCATCGAGCTCGGGGAAGGGCGTCACGGACAACGCGAGCGCTCCCGTGCCCGCCACCATCTCGGCCAAGAGATCGTTGCTCACCGTGATGGCGCCCCCGTTTGGAGCGATCTCCTTCACGATCCGCCGGGTGACCGGCGGATTGCTGGGCAGAACCTCCAGCCCATAGGTCTGGCTGACGTCGATGCCGTTCGGTCCGGTCAGCTCTGCGACGAGCGTGGCGTGGCCGGTCGCCTTGGCGATGATCGGGATATTCACGGGCACGCGCGCGCCCGGCGTTCCAATCGCGACCTTCTGGGTCAGCGCGCTCATCGGAGCCTCGACTGGGCTGTCGATTGTCACCGCGAGCTCATAGTCCCCAGCGGGCGCCTCGGCATTGATCAAGTCGACGCGAAAGCGCGAATGATCGCCGAGCGACAGAAAACGGGGCAGGGTGCCGGCGATCACGAGCGGATCGCGCACGATCACGTCGGTCGCGGCATGCCCGACCTTGTTCCCGGTCCATGCGACGGCCATTACCCGGACGGTGCCGTTGAAGGCGGGAATGTCGAAACTCACCTCAGCCGTTCCGTTATCTTTGACCTGAACGATGCCCGAGAAGAGGCTGAGCGGCGGCTGAGTCGGCGGCGGGGCGCCCCATTCGCCGCCGGAATCGCCGCCGGATCTGATCCGGCCGCGGGCGCCCTGCATCCCGTCGATGAGCTTGCCGTAGATATCCCTGAGCTCGGCGGTTAGCCGCTTCTGGTCGTAATAGTAGCTCTCGGGCTCAGGCGGCTTGTAGCGCGTGAGATTGAGAATGCCGACGTCGACCGCCGCAACCGTGACATAAGCGCGCTCGCCGGGGCTCAGCCCTGCGAGCTTGATCGGCACGGCGAGCGGCTGGCGGGGCTTCATCTGGGTGACCGGCGCGAGCTTCACGTCGAGCGTCCGCTCGGTCCGGTCGATGCCGAACCAGGCGACCCCGATGGCCCGGGCGGCCATGCGTTTCGCGCTGACGTCGATCGGCCGGAAGTGAGTCACGACCACATAGGCGCCCGTGCCCCAGCCGGGCTGAACCGTTAAGGGAACGGCGGTGCCACCTTCGGGAACATCGACCTCTTGCGAGGCGAGGAGCTTGTCGCCCACGACTTGCAGGGTCGCCTTCCCAGCGAGCTTCGAATCGATCTTCACATTGAGGACGTCGCCCGTCTTCACGCTCGATCTGTCGAGGGCGACCTTGAGCGTATCGGGCGTGTCGGTGCCGGAGCCCGTGTAGTAATAGCCTGAATAGAAATCGACGCTTGCCGGCGCGAAACCGTCGGCCATCGCTTCCAGGCGATACTCACCCCAGTTCACGTTCCGGGCGAGCTTGGCGGGCGCATCCTTGCCGATCGAGAGCATGTCGCCCGCGATCTTGCTCGTCCGGGTCACCGCCTCGTAACGCCAATCGCCGTTCGCATTGAACCATTGGTAAGTGGTGGTAAGGCGCTTCAGCGACCAGGTGACGGTCTTTGCCTCGACGGGATTGCCGGCGGCATCGACGGCAATGAGTTGGAACGTAGCCGGCTGGTCCTCGGGCGCGCCGCTCATATCGAAGCCGGGCTTGATGCCAATGAAGGGCTGCGTGCTGCGGACGGGGAGAATGGTGTTCTTCTCGACCGCTCGGCCACCGGGCTCGCGCATCCTGACCGTGAAGTTCGCCTTGAGCGGACGCGAGGTGGTCGGAAGCTCAGGCAGGCGGAGCGTGAATTCGGCATGCCCGCTTGCATCCGTTTCGGGGAGGTCGCTCGCCGTGTTCTGAACGGTGTCGACGCGCTCGTCGGTCAGGCCGAAGCGATATCCCGGCCACTGCGCGAAGGGATCGTCATCGGCCGAAACCGAGATATCGCCCTCGAGGTCGAGGCCGGCTCCGGGCGCGCCGAAGAGATAGCGGCCATCAACCGCGAAACGGGCGCCTTGATCGGGAGAAGCGCTTTCGGAGAGCGTCTTCAGGTCGAACTCGATGCGGTCGGGGATGTAATCCTCGACTAGGAACGAGGTTTCGCCGACCGGCGATGCCTTGGGATCGGTGTAGGCCTTGACGCGCCAGGTGCCGCCCATCGCCGATTTGATGATCGCGATATCGAGAGTCCGTCCGCCGCCGCCCTGATCGTTGAGGACAGTCCGGCTGTATTCCACACCATCCGGCCGCTCGACGATGAGCGTCACGGGGGCACTGGGGATCGCATTGGCCTGATCGTCGCGCAGGAGCACGGCCGCATGCACCGTCTCGCCGCGGCGGTAGACGCCGCGTTCCACATAGACGAATGTGTCGACGGGACCCGGCGGATCGCGGCCGGCCACGCCGCGGTCGGTCAGGTCGAAGGCGGACTGGGTGAGGTCGATGAAACCGTAGTCGGCCTCCGGCCCCTGCGCGACCACCAGTGCGGGCGCATTGCCGCCCTCGCCCTTGACGAGGCCTTGGTCGAACGCGGCCGAGCCGTCGGCGGCGGTCTTCGTACGCGCGAGCACGTCGTTGTTACGGGCGATGAGCCTGATCTCGGCGCCCTCGATGGGTTTCGCGCTGGCGATCGACCGCACGAAGACGTGGAGCCCATCCTTTCCCTTGAGCGTCGAAAGGCCGAGGTCGGACACGACGAACCACTGGGTCGCGACGTCCTGATACTGTTCGACTTTCTGCAGGGCCGGACCTGCGGTCATCACGTAGAGGCCCGGCTCGAGCTTGCCCAACGCTTCGTCGACCGGGAAGGCGGTCGTCACCTCCTGGTTCAGGGGAGAGGCCGTATCGAGAGTGCCTTCCCAAACCTTGCTGCCCTTCCGGTCGGCGATGCCCTCGGCGGTGTAGCCGCTGATCTGCGACAGGAAGTTCGAATCGAGCACGCTGTCGATAAGGTTCCGGTCGCCGATCCGGTAGACCTCGAGCTTGGCCTGCGAGCTGTTGACGGAGACGAGCGGAATGCCGTTCTGGCCGGTGCGCGGCAGCACGTAGCTCTTGCCCGCGAAGCGAACGGCGGGTGCCCGGTCGCGGACGTAAAACTCGTAGTCGTAATCCTTCGTGAGCTCTTCATCGACCGAGGAGGGGAGCCCCTTGCGGGCGGTGATCTTGTAGCGCGCGCCGTATTGCAGGCCCTCGACGCAGAGCGACGTCCCGTCGACGGTGACGCCCGAAATCGAGCCGGGCTCCTGGCGGAAATAGGGCGAGAAGTCGGATACCCCGTTCGAGACGGGGTCGGACACCTCGAAACAGACGCGCGGCGGGTTTGCATCGTTCTCGATCTTATAGTCGGTGATGCGAAAGCCGTGCTCGTCGCGCATCTGCTCGTAGGCTTGGCGGCGGCCTGGATCCTCCACCAGTCGGAGGCTCTCCTTGTACGCCTGGAGAGCCGGCCGCCAATCCTCGCGCTGAGCGAAGCCCTGAGCGGCGATGGCCAGCGCTTCCGCCTCCTCGGGAGCGGCGCTCGCGAGGAGATAGGCCTTGAGCCCCGCCCCGATGATCTTGGGCGGGAGCTGGTATTTGTCCTGGTCATTGAAGGGCTCGGAAACTACGAGTTGGCGGGCGAGCTTGAGCCAGAGCGCGCCATCGCCGGGCGATTTGCTGAGGAGCCTTTCGATCGCGACGGCGGTCTGGCGCGCGTTGCCGGCGGCCTCGGCGGCTGCGACTTCCGATTGGAGTTCCGCAGGGGTCTTGTCGACGGTTTTGGCGAGCTTCGCGAGCTCGTTCGTGTAGTCCGTCATGTAGTAACTGAACGGCTCGGTGCGGAAGGGCTTGGCGGCGTAACTCGGGTCCGAGACCAAGCCCAGGAGGAGGAAGATTGCGGCAATTCGCGCCCCCAGCCACGTTCCATCCGCACGTGCCCGCACGACCGCGCCCATCACCGTTCTCCGAG
>JBJMRA010000071.1:0-8508 GCA_045802365.1 Hyphomicrobiales bacterium
AGGTTTATGCGTTCAACGCGCGCCGCGACGGGAAGCCGTTCTCGATCAAGATGAGCGCCGCCTCCGGTGAGCTGACCGAAGTCAAGAAGCAGTAGCTCTCGCCTTAGCCGGGCTTCCCCGCGCTCGAGCATTGCAGGCAGGCGCGGGGTGGCTTATGCTCGGTCACCATTTGTACGACAAATGGGGCAAAACGGGAGGGATCTCATGCGTAAGATAGTTGTCCTCGCTGGCGTGTGCGCGGCTGCCATGCTGGCGGGCTCGGGCGTGAATGCCCAAGACTCAGGCACCATCGGCAAGGCGGTCGGCGGATATACCTGGGAAGAAGCCTCGAAGCCTTCGGCCAACACCAAGGATTTCCATTCGAAAGACGGCAAGCTCACCTTCGCCATCGTCACCCATACCGCCGGCAACGGCTTCTTCGATCCGACCTATGTGGGGGCCAAGCTTGCGGCCGACATGGTCGGGGTCAATCTGGTCATGCTCGGGTCCGAAGCGCCGGTCGACGACATTCCGCGCGAGATCGAGATCCTCAATCAGGTCATCAACGACCCGACCATCGACGGTCTCATCCTGACGACGCCGCAGTCGGGCGCCTATGACGATATCGTCAAGAAGCTCCTCGACCAGGGCGTTCCGGTCGCAACGACGAACTCGTTCGACCCGAAGATCTACGACCGGAACGGCATCAGCCATACGGGACAGGATGCCTCGGCGGCGGCGATCGGCGGCGAAGCGCTCGTCAAATGCCTGCAGGACAAAGGCATCACCAGCGGCTCGATCATTCTCCCGTCTACCACCACTCTCGGCAATGTCGAGGTCAACAACCGCATCACCGCCGCGTACAAGGCGATCGTGGGCAAGCTCAATGGGGCGGGAACGCTCGCCAACTTCAAGGTCGATGCCGGCCCCGAGAATATCGGCATCGACGTCAACAAGGATGACATCGTCAATTCGGTCGTGAGCCTGATCGAGTCGCGCGGCGATGTCGTCGGGGCCTTCGCGGCGAACGGCTTCGTCACTCCGGCGCTCGGCGATGCGATCACGCAGATGAACAAGCAGGGCCAGATCTGCGCCTTCGGTTTCGACCTCGGGCCGAAGCAGCAGGAGCAGATCCGCACCGGCGCGCTCACTGGATCCCTCGGACAGCAGCCCTTCCTCCAGGGCTTCTGGCCGGTCATGCAGCTCTATCTGCAGATCGACCGCGGCATCCAGGCCGCCAACCTCGACACCCGCGCGCAGCTCGTCACCAAGGCGGACGTCGACAAAGTCGGCAAGCGGTTCGAGAACTAATCCCTCGTGCCCGGGCGAAGCAGAGCCCGCCCGGGGTTTTAGTATCCTTCTGTCATCCCGGCGAAAGCCGGGACCCACGGTGGCCCAAGTCCGGGTAGAAATGAATACCCGTGATGTGGATGGGTGGGTCCCGGCTTTTCGCCGGGATGACGGGCGGGGCAGTGGGCAGTGGGAATGCCAAGCGTGTCTATCCAGGTCGCCCAAACCTATGCGGCCCCACGCCGACATCCGGTGGAGCTGATCGGCGGCTGGGAGCTCGGGCTCATCGTCTTCATGGTGCTCCTCTATCTGGCGGGCGCCTATGTGAACCCCGGCTTCTTCGGCAAAGTCGACGCGTTCGCCTCCCTTTTGCGCGACAGCGCCCGCTACGGCGTGATGGCGGTCGGCATGACCTTCGTCATCGTCAACAAGGATCTCGATCTCTCGGTCGGATCGACCTACGGCCTCGTCGCCACGGTGTTCTCGCTCGCGTTCTCGCCGGCCTATTTCAACGACGACATCGCGACCGCTCTTATCGCCGCTGTCGCCGCCGGGCTTGCGGTCGGACTTCTGAACGGCGTCCTGGTCACGGTCCTGCGCGTTCCGTCCTTCATCGCAACTTTGACGATGCTGTTCATCGGACGCGGCCTCGTCCTCGGCCTTACCGGTGGAAAGACGGTTTCCTACATCGAGAAGGCAAAAGGTGAAGCTTGGTTCTTCTCGCTCGGCGAGACGAACGGGTGGGGCTTCAACAATCAGATCTTCATCTTCCTGATCTTCGGGGTCGTCGGGATGTTCATTCTCGCGAAGACTCGCTGGGGATACGAGACCTACGCCACCGGCGGCAACGAGCTCGCCGCGGCCTATTCCGGCATCCCGACGCGGCGCGTACGCATCCGCGGCTATCTCCTGTCGGCGCTTTGCGCGACGGTCGCGGGCCTCATGGCCGTCGCCCAGGACAAGGGTATCACGTCGCAGTATGGCCAGGGCGCCGAGCTCATCGTCATCGCTGCGGTGATCGTCGGCGGCGCATCGATCCTCGGCGGGCGCGGTCGCATTATCGGCTCGATCCTCGGCGCGGTGATGGTGGTGCTGATCGACAAGGTGTTGCGCGAGGGCATTCCGACGACGCGCATCGTCAAGATCGGGGATACCGAGATGACGGTGCAGGCGATGGCGCAGCTTCCGCCGGGCGCCGTGCCGGCCTTTCTCGGCCTCATCCTGCTCGTCGCCGTGCTGATCGAGCCATGGCTCATCCGGCGAAAAGTAATTCCGAGACTTCTGGCGCGGCTACGCGGCTTGCCGCCGCCGCCCGCGATCGAGGTGGGCGGGGTGGCGCTGGAAGGAGTCCAGACCAAGGGAACCGCGGCGACCGATTCGGAACACAGCGCGAGGGGATTGTCGCGCCTGCTCCTGAGACGCGACTCGGCTGCTGTCCTGCTCGCCGCCGTCCTCTGGCTGGTCGGGTTTCATCTCAGGCCCGATTTCTGGGCGTCGATTGACAACACCTTCAACCTGATGCTCGCCTTCACCGAGGTTGGGCTTCTCGCGGTCGGCCTCACCTTCGTGATCGCCAACGGCGACATCGACCTTTCGGTCGGGTCGGTGCTGGCGCTGGCGGGCGCGACCGCCGCGTTTTTGATGAAGCAGCTCGACGTCGTTCCGATCTACGCGATTGTCGTCGCGCTCCTGGCCGGGACGGCGGCCGGCCTCGTCAACGCGCTCGTAACCGTGAAGCTCAGGCTACCCGCATTCGTAGCGACGCTCGGCATGTTCTACATGGCGCGGGGCATCGGAGCGTGGCTCGTCGCCGGCCGGCAGCTCTCGCTCTTCCCCGAGAATTTCAACCTGATCGGGCGCAAGCTCATCGAGGCCTTGAGGTATTTCGGCATCGCGCCCGCTCCGGGCTCGCTCGCCTATGCAATTGCCGCCGCGCTCAGCGTGCAAACCATCTTCATGGTGGTGGTTGCCGTGCTCGCCGGCATCGTGCTTGGCTACACGCCCTGGGGACAGCAGGTCTATGCGACGGGCGGTAACCAGCGCGCCGCGCAATATGCGGGAATCGACACCGACCGCGTGCGCTTTTTAAGCCTTCTGTTCTCGGCCGTGTGCGCGACCTGCGCGGGGATCATCTACATCGCGTTCTTCCGCTCCTTCAATCCGCAGGCCGGGCAACTGCGCGAGCTTGACGCGATCGCCGCGGTCATCATCGGCGGCGGCTCGATTTTCGGAGGCTATGGCACGGTCTTGGGCTCGCTCGCCGGCGCCGCCGTCATCGCGCTCATGCGCGCGCTCTTGTCGCTCCAGATCATCCGGGCCGACGGGACCTCGTTCGTGATGCCGCAGCATTGGATCAACGTGTTCATCGGGATCATCCTGATCGCCGCCGTGCTCGGGGACATCTGGATCAGGCGGGTCGACTGGCGTACGCTCACCCATGTCTTCGCGGGCGGGAAGGTCAAGGCCCATGCCTGATGCGGTCAAAACCACCCCAATCGTCGAGATGCGGGGCATCAACAAGTCGTTCGGGCCGGTGCGGGCGCTCGTCGACGTTGACCTCGCGCTCTACCCGGGCGAGGTTCTGGGTCTCGTGGGCGATAATTCCGCCGGCAAGTCGACGCTTATGAAGATACTCACCGGCGCCTATCACCGCGATTCGGGCGAGGTGGTCGTCGCCGGCGAGCCCGTCAATTTCAGGAGTCCTCATGACAGCCGCCACCGGGGCATCGAGATGATCTACCAGGACTTCGCGCTGTGCGGGAATATGAACGTCGCGCAGAACATCTTTCTCGGGCGCTGGCCCAGGCGCGGCATCTTCGTCGACCGCAAGAAGATGTATGCCGATGCGGGCGAGGTGCTGCAGCGGCTCAAGGTCAACGTCAACTCGGTCTATCAGAAGGTCGAAAGCCTGTCGGGCGGCCGCCAGCAGTCCGTGGCGATCGCCCGCGCCATTTCGTTCAATCCGCGCGTGGTGATCCTCGACGAGCCGACCGCCAATCTCTCGGTCATGGCGACCGAGCGGCTTCTCGAGACCATGCTCGAACTCAAGAGACATGGAGTTGCCCAGATCATCATCTCGCATCGCCTGACCGATATCTTCGCCGTCGGCGACCGGGTCATGATCCTCAAACGCGGGGAGAATGTCGGCGACCGGCACGTCCGCGACACCGACGAGCACGAAGTGCTCGAGATCATCGTGTCGGGGACGCGGGAATCAGCGCTTAGCGCCGATTCGGCGCGCGAGCGGCGACCGCGAGTGCGGGCCTCCTAGCCGTGCTCGATCCGAGCCCCCGCGGCCGCTTCCGATTGGGCCGCCGCCAGGAGGCGGTTCCCCACCTTGTCGGAATCCCCGGAAATCCCATCCCGCCGGGCCTCGTCGCCCAACGGGTGACGGCGAGGGACGGGCGCGTGCTCCGTGCGGCGCGCGCCTCGGTGAAACGCCCGCGCGGAACCGTGCTCATCGTTTGCGGGCGCGGCGATTTCATCGAGCGCTGGTTCGAGACGATCTCGGACCTCCTCGCGCGGCGCTTTGCCGTAGCGATCTTCGATTTCAGGGGGCAGGGGGGCTCGAGCCGCCGCCACCGCAACCGTCATTGCGACGGCCTGCGCAGCTTTCGCGAATATGACGACGATCTCGCCTCGGTCATGAAGCAGCTCGTCACTCCCGATTGCCCGCCGCCCTTCTATGCGCTCGGCCACTCGACCGGCGGGCTCGTGCTGTTGAGAGCGATCCGCCAGAACAATTGGTTCGAGAAGGTCGTGCTTTCTGCTCCGCTCCTCGGGGTCGACGCCGGGAATTGGCCGGCTTGGCTCGCGCGCTTTTTCTGCCGGCTGGTGCCGGCGGTCGGCTGTGGCCACTGGTTCCTGCCCGGCGCTGTGAGGCACCCGTTCACCATGGCTGATTTTCCTGGCAATCCTTTGACGTCGGACCGGCGGCGTTTCGCGCGGGCGATCGCTGCCTTGGAGGCCGCACCGGAACTCGGGCTCGGCGGCCCGACATTCGGATGGCTCGGGGCGGCGCTCGTCGCGATGGACGAATTGCAGAAGGCTCCTATCCGCTTCCGCACGCCGGTTCTCATCGTTGCCGCGGGGCGCGACCGGGTGGTCGACAGCGATGCCGCCCGGCGGTTTGCGGCCCGCAACGGTCTCTCGTTCGTGACGATCCCCGAGTCGGAGCACGAGATCCTGATCGAGACGGATGCGATTCGCGCGCAATTCTTGGGCGCTCTCGACGCCTTCTTCGATCGCTCAACCCGCTCCGAGAATGCCGAGAGCGTGCTCGAGCAGACTGGGTGAGCTCGCGGCGACGACATTGCCGCCACGCGATGGGTCGCCTCCCGACCAGGTCGACACCACGCCGCCCGCCCCGCGGATGATCGGGATCAAGGGAGCGATATCGTGGACCTCCATCCGAGCATCCATCGCGACATCGATCTGGCCCGCCGCGAGGAGACAGAAAAAGTAGGCATCCCCGCCATAACGGGTCAGACGGGCGCCGGCCGTCATCCGCTGCAGAGCCTCCTTTTCCGCCGCGGTGCGATAAAGCTCCGGAGCGGTGGTGGTGAGCGTCGCTTCACCGAAGGAGCGGGTGCGCCGAACCGAGAGTTTCCTGGTGTCGTCGCGGTAGCGGCTCCAGGCGCCTTCGGGATTGGCGAAGAACGTCTCTCCCACGAATGGTTGGTGCATGACTCCGAGCGCGGGCTCACCCTCGACGGTGAGCCCGATGAGGGTCGCCCAGGTCGGCATACCGCAGATGAAAGCCCGCGTGCCGTCGATCGGATCGAGTACCCAGGTGAAGCCGGACCGGCCCTCCTTTACCCCGTACTCTTCGCCAAGGATGCCGTGGTCTGGAAAACGTCTCTCGATCATTCTGCGGATCGTTGCCTCTCCGGCCCGGTCGGCCTCGGTGACTGGATCCCATACCTCGCCCGCCTTGACGTCGACGCGATGGGGCCTGCGGAAATAGGGTAGGATAAATTCGGCGGAGGCGGCGGCCAACGTCAGGGCGAAGGCGGTTAATTCATCCCAATTGGCCATGCGCTTACCGTTTAGGCCTGATTTGCTGCACTGCAGCATCTAACGTCGTCGGCCCTGAATGCAGATTGCGCATATCTCCCTCTCGCGTGCTGCAAGGCAAAATTTTAATTCGATGAATCTAGTTTGAATCCAATGATTTAGCAGGCCAGTTGTGGCAAAAATGAAACACCGCTCGCCAATTGCCCGGCGGAGCCATGCTTGCCTTGAAATTGCTGCACTGCGTCGCCAAATACGTGGGCGTGGGACGAGACGATTGTCTCCCTCCCACAGCCCTTCCTGGGCGTTTCCTCCCTAGACTTGGGCCGGTCGGAGAAATCCGCACCGGCCTCTTTTCTTCTTCTGAACGCTACTCAGCAGCGAGCCTCATCGGCTTCAGGAGGTCGGGAAGTGTGGGGAGCAGCCGCTCGAACACCCGCTCGAGAGCAAGTCGCAATCGTGCAAAGCCCGCGCTCAGCTCGAAACTGCGCTCGTCCATGTAAATCGCCCGATTGATCTCGATCTGGAGCGCATGCCGGCCGTGACCCGGCGCGCCGTAGTTCTGGGTGATGAAGCCGCCGGCATAAGGCTTGTTGCGAATGACTCTCAGGCCCTCGCCGCGCAGAAGATCCTCGAGGGTTCCGGTGATCTCCTCAGCACAGGCGGCGCCGTGACGATCGCCTAGCACGACGTCGATACCAGGGCAGCTGTGGGGGCTCGCATGCGAGCAGGCGGATGAGGGCATCGAGTGGCAATCAAGGAGGAGGACATGGCCGAAAGCGGCATGAGCCTTGCCGATCAACTCGCCAAGGGTGCGGTGATAAGGCCGGTAGATCGCCTCGATGCGGCGCAGCGCCTCGGCGAGGGTGATCGGCCCGCGGTAGATATCGTCGCCCTCGCTCACGATCCTCGGGATAGTCCCGAGCCCGCCCGCGACCCTGATCGAAGTTATGTTGGCATAACCCGGTAATTCCTCAGCGAACATCCGCGGATCGAGCTCGTAGGGCTCGCGGTTCACATCGAGATAGGCGCGGGGATAACTCGCCTTGAGCAGCGGAGCGCCGATGCCGGAGGCGAAACTGAACAGCTCGTCGATATGGCAGTCCTCCGACTTTCGCAATGCGTGCGCATCGAGCCGCGAAGCGGCGAGAAAGCCTTTGGGGTAGTATCGGCCGCTATGGGGAGAGTTGAAGACGGCGGGCTCGAGCCAGCTCTTCGGCACATCGATCGCGAAGGGCGCCAGGGCGGCGGGTTCGCTCATATGAGGGAAGCACTCCGTTTCTCCTCGCCCAATATCGCGTTTTGCCCGACCGTTGTCGAGAGTTGCAACAGCTTCAGCAGCCATTTACTTGTGTCCCCTAGGGTGCTCTCGGGGAATTGGGCGCCCGGGAGGGGACCAACCAGGCGGATGCCGGATGGCGAAAATCATTCTGGCCGAGGATGACGACAGCATGCGCGCCTACCTCGTGCGGGCGCTCGAGCGCGCCGGGCACGACGTCAAGCCCTTCGCGGAGGGCTTGAGCGCGTTCGAAGAGATCAAGATCGCGAGCTTCGACCTGCTCTTGACCGATATCGTCATGCCCGAGATGGACGGGATCGAGCTTGCAAGGCGGGCGGCTGAGCTCGACCCTTCGCTCAAGATCATGTTCATCACGGGCTTTGCCGCGGTGGCACTTCATCCTGACTCGCGGGCCCCGAAGGAGGCCAAGATCCTCTCGAAGCCGTTCCATCTCAACGAGCTCGTCGCCGAGGTGGACCGGATGATGGCCGCCTGAAGCGCTGTAGAGAGCGCGTGAAGTTGTCCGGTTTATGCAGCGAATGAATTGATCGCTCGAGTGATTTTCTAAGGCTGTGGAAACTGTGGATAACTACCCTTGCCTGAGCCTTCGGCAGCGCCGCAAGCGGGTGACGGCGCTGCCTTGAATGGTTGATCTGGTTGGGAAACATCCCGTTGCCGCCAGCGCACGAGACAGCGCGGCCCGTGGAGAGGGCGAGCTCGCCTGAGGGATATTTGGGCATGCGCACCTTGGCGCGCACGAAATGGGCGCGCGCGGGATGGGGCGTGATCGCAGTCGCCGGCGCTTGTCGGGAGCGACTGTGCGCTCCTCCTGGATCGCCAAGACGTCGTGCCACTGCGCCTCTGCGGCCGGCACGAAGGCTAAAGCCATGCTCCGCCGGGGCTTGCGCGAAGCAGGGATTGTGAGATGTTGGTCACGCCGCTTGCTC
>JBJMRA010000072.1:0-7787 GCA_045802365.1 Hyphomicrobiales bacterium
CGCCGTCCTCTTCAACCAGCAGATCTGGGGCAGGTCGATGCTCCGGACCGTGATGATTCTGCCGATTTTCGCGACCCCGCTTGCCGTCGGCTACACCTTCTTCACGATCTTCTACGAGGTCGGCGGCCCTCTCGCTTGGATGCATATTCCGTTTCTCTCGAATCCGGACTGGGCGCTCTTCTCGGTGATCCTGGTCGACGTGTGGCAATGGACGCCGTTCTGTTTTCTCGTCTTCCTCGCAGCGCTTCAGGGCGTTCCCGACGAGCTCTACGAGGCGGCGCGCGTCGACGGCGCCAATCTCATCGCAATGCTCCGAGAGGTGATGCTGCCGCTTCTCACGCCCACCATCGTCATCGTGCTGCTGTTGCGGCTCGCCGAATCGCTCAAGCTTTTCGACATCCCCTTCGCCTTGACGGGCGGAGGCCCCGGGGTCGCGACCCAGCCCTTCTCGCTTCTCGCCTTCCGCACCGGCTTGCGCTTCTTCGATCTCGGTTATGCGAGCGCCATGGCCTACGCGTTGCTCATCGCCGTCATGGTGATCATCACGCTGTTCTTCCGGCGTTTGCGTGAGACCTATGGTTGAGGAGGTCCGGCGTCCCAAAGCCAGGATCGGCGACGCGATCGCCTCGCTTTTCGCGGTCTCGATCGCGCTCATCTTCCTCTTCCCGATCTACTGGGCCTTTTCGCAGTCGTTGAGAAATCCGCTCGATACCTTCACGGTAGCGGGTTTCGGCGTGCCCTGGGTGAACTTCACGCCGACCCTCGGCAATTGGATCGATCAGCTCGGCACGCCCGAAACCGCGCGGGCCCTCTTCAACAGCACGATTATCTCGATCTCGGCCGCCCTCTTGGCGCTGGCCCTCGGCACGCCCGCCGCCTACGCCATCGCCCGCTTCCGCTTCGAGCGCTGGAAGAACCGCGACATCACCGTGTGGTTCCTGTCGCAGCGCGTGTTGCCGCCGGTCGCGACCGTAATCCCGTTCTATCTCGTGATGCGGGCGCTGGGCCTCCTCGACACGCATTTGGCGCTCATCCTGATCAACGCCACCTTCATCATGCCCTATGTGGTGGTGATCTTGCGCCAGACCTTCCTCGATCTTCCCATCGAGCTCGAGGAGGCGGCGCTCATCGACGGCGCCACCCATTGGGGCGCCTTCTGGCGGATCGCATTGCCGCTGGCCGCCCCGTCGATGGCGGCAACCGGGCTCATCATCTTCGCCTTTACCTGGAACGAGTTTCTGTTCGCGGTCGCGATCTCGAGCGACGCCGCGATCACCGTGCCCGTCCATATCGCGGGCGCGATCGACACCCGCGGCGTGCAGTTCTGGTTCATGGGCGTGCGCGCCATGACCGCGATGATCCCGCCGGTCATCATCGCGCTCATCGCCCAGCGCTACATCGTCCGTGGGCTGACCTTGGGCGCCGTTCGAGGGTGATGACGCAACCAGCGCTCGCCGGCCTCGACTTCGGGACGCAGCGCATCAGGGCGATCGCGGTCGATCTTAAGGGCCGTATTCTCGCCGAGGCGGCTCTGCCGACGCCGACGCGCTTTCCGCGGCCGGGATGGGCCGAGCACGATCCGGGCGAGCTCTGGCGGACGGTTTCGGGCGTGCTCACGGCGCTGAGGGCGGCGTTGGGCGCGTCGCGACCGGTCGCGGGCCTTGCGGTCGCAAGCGTCGGCGAGGCCGGCGTCCTCATCGACGGCGGCGGCCGGGAGCTCGGGCCGGTGATCGCCTGGTACTGCGCCCGCACCGTCGGGGAGCGCGACGCGATGCGCGCCAAGCTCGGCGACGGCCGGATGTTCGCGGTGAGCGGCGTCGGCGCCAACCACACGTTCGGCCTGGGCAAGCTCCTGTGGTGGCAGCGCAATCATCCCGCCGTGCTCGCCAAGGCCCGCCACTGGCTCAGCATGGCGGACTGGGTGACCTTCCGGTTGACCGGGGAAGCGCGGACCGACTTCACGCTCGCTTCGCGCACCAACGCGCTCGACATCCGCCGTCTCGCCTGGTCCGACGAGCTGATCTCCGAGCTCGGCCTCGATCCGGGCCTGTTCGCGCCGCTGATCGCGAGCGGCGCGCCCGTCGGGCAAGTGACGCCGGGCGCCGCTGCGGAGACCGGCTTGCCGGCCGGCACGGTGATCTCGGCGGGGGGACACGATCACGTCGTGAGCACAGTGGCAGCGCGCATCGATGAGCCGGGCATCCTGCTCAACAGCATGGGCACGGCGGAGGCCCAGCTCCTCATCAACCAGACGCCGGTGTTCGACGATGGGTTTCGCGAGGGCGGTTACCAGCAGGGCGTGCTCGCCATCGAGCGCCCGCAATATTACCTGTGCTGCGGGCTCTCGACCTCGGGCGGGGCCGTCGAGTGGTTCCGCCGTCAGGCGGGCGGCGCGGAGTACGCGGCGTTGATCGCCGCGGCCGAGCGGGTTCCGCCCGGGAGTCACGGCGTCTGCTTCCTTCCGCAGCTTCGGGGCGGCGATCAGCCCCATCCCAATCCCAATGCGCGGGCCGGGTTCATCGGCATCTCGGGAGACAGCGGCCAGGAGGTCCTGTTTCGCAGCGTCCTCGAGGGCGTCGCGATGAGCGCAAGACTGGCGGTCGACGGCATGACCCGGTTCGGAGGCGTGACGCCGGTAAGCCGGATCAGGGTGATCGGCGGCGGCACCCGCAACCCGCTGTGGATGAAGATCAAGGCCAGCATCTACGGGCGGCCGATCGAGGTGACGCCGCTCAGCGAGGGCACGGGGCTCAGCGCCGCGATGCTTGGGGGCCTCGGGTCGGGCGTATTTGCGTCGCTTGCCGAGGCGCGGGACGCGATGGCCGAAGGGCTGGGCGAGGCGCGGCTGGTCGAGCCGGACGAAGAATGGATGGCGGTCTACGACCGGCTCTACCGTACCGTTTATTCCCGCCTTGCTCCGGCGCTCTCTCCCATTCACGATGCGCTGGCGCCGTTTCGCGGCAATCCGACTGGAGGTGATCATGCTCCGTAGCGAGATCAACCGTGCGATCTCAGAGGCCAAGGCCTGTTTCGCCGAGCACCGTTTTCTGCTTCCCGCTTTTGCCCATCTTGCTCCGGATGAGCTGCGCCGGAAGCTCGCGCCCGACTCTCCCATTTACCGCGGGCGACTGGGGTGGGATGTCAGCGATTTCGGCGGCGGCGACTTTGCGCGGAGAGGCATCGTCCTGTTCACGATGCGCAACGGCGAGAAGGATGCGTTGCCGACCGGCCGCGGACGGCTCTATTGCGAGAAGGCGCTATACTTCGCCGGAGGCCAGGGCTGCCCGTCGCATTCGCACTATGTCAAGACCGAGGACATCATCAACCGCGGCGGCGGCACGCTCAGGATTGATCTGACCTCGGCCGATATCAAGGGCACGATCCGCAAGGGTCCCTCGACCGTGTTCGTGGACGAGGAGCCGGTGACGTTCGAGGAGAGGACGACGGTGACGCTGGCTCCCGGCCAGAGCATCGTGCTCCACCCCGGGATGTTCCACGCCCTAGAAGCCGGCGATGAGCCCGTGTTTCTGGGCGAAGTGTCGCTCGTCAACGACGACATCCACGACAACATCTTTCCCGTGCCGGTCCCGCGCTTCCCCGAGATCGTGGACGACGAGCCGCCCATCCACCTCCTCTGCAGCGACTACGACCGGGTGCTTGGTCTGGCAACCTGACGATCCCAGGCAGGAGCGGGAATCCGGTCGCGCTGCTCGCCTGTGGAGCGATCGAAAACCTCGCGGGCCTTCTGCACGCGGCCCTCGTTTTTTACAGCCCAGTCGGCAAGCGCCGTCACCGGCACGAGGAGGTCGCGGCCGAGCTCGGTCAACTCGTAGTCGACGCGGGGAGGGATGGTCGGCGTCACGGTCCGGGTCGCGAACCCGTCGCGCTCGAGCCCCCTGAGCGTCGTCGTCAGCATCTTCTGCGAGATGCCGCCGATCCGGTGGCGGAGCTCGTTGAAGCGCATGGGACCATCGCCCAGGAGCTTCACGACGAGCACGCTCCATTTGTCGCCGACGCGGGAGAGAATCTCGCTCACCGCCCGGCAGTCGCTCGGAAGATTGGCCATTCTTGATTTCATCGATGTCACTCCGGTTTCCTCGAAGTGCCTTCTTGTCGAGGCCGCTCGGTCACTCATATAGCGCGAGTAACCGTTGGAAACCATAGGGGACACCGCATGTATACAGTTGCCGTGGTGGTGGGCAGCCTGAGGCGGGACTCGCTCAATCGCAAGTTCGCGAACGCGCTCGCCAAGCTCGCCCAGTCTAAGCTCCGCTTCAGGTTCGTGGAGCTCGCCGATGTACCGATCTACAACGAGGACCTGTGGGAGGATCCGCCGGCCTCCGTTCTCCGTCTGAAGAAGGACATCGAGGCGGCCGACGCGGTCCTCTTCGTCACTCCCGAATACAACCGCTCGATCACGCCCGTCATCAAGAACGCAATCGACTGGGGCACGCGGCCCTGGGGCAAGAATTCGTGGGCCGGCAAGCCCGCGGCGATTGTCGGCGCAAGCCCGGGCACGATCGGAACCGCGGCCGCCCAGGCCCAGTTGCGCTCGATCGCGCCGGTAGTCGATCTCGTGCTGATGGTCCAGCCGGAGGTCTATTTCGTGGCGAAGCCCGGATTGATCGACGACAATGGTGACATCACCGACGACACCACGCGCGAATTCCTGGAAGGCTGGATCGACCGCTTCGCCTCCTTCATCGGCCGCGTCTCGCCTCGCGAAGCCGAGCGCCGCGCCGCCTGAGGGAAGGATTCCTCCTCGGCAAAGGGGGAGGGCAGGGTGGGGGTTCTCTCCGCGGTCCATGGCACGAGGCCCGCGACAAGGGCATGATCTTTCCTCTACACTCGCCGCATGTACGAGGAGACCACCCGCGGCATTCGTGTTGTCGTCCGGCCCAAATATCTCGAAAGCCAGTCGCGGCCGGACGATGACCGTTTCGTCTGGGCCTACACCATCACCATCGAGAACCGCGGCCGCGACACGGTGACGCTCCGGTCGCGCTACTGGAAGATCACCGATGCCCGCGGCCGCGTGCAGGAGGTCAAAGGTGCCGGCGTGGTCGGGGAGCAGCCGACGCTCAAGCCCGGCGAGATGTTCGAGTACACATCGGGCGCGCCGCTGGCGACGCCGTCGGGCTTCATGGTGGGGGCCTACCAGATGGAGACCGAGCGCGGCGAATACTTCAATGTCGCGATCCCTGCCTTCTCGCTCGACTCCCCGCTCACCCCGAAACGGATCAACTGACGCATGGCCGGACAGCGCTTCACGCCGAAGGAGATGCTTGCACGGCTTGTCGCTTTCGACACCACGAGCCGCGATGCTAATCTTCCGCTGATCGAGTTCGTGGAGGAGTACCTCGAAGACTGGAGCGTTCCGAGCCTCAGGGTCGACTACGAGCCCGGCAAGACCAACCTTTACGCGACGATCGGACCGCAGGGACCGGGCGGCGTCGTGCTGTCGGGCCACACCGATGTCGTTCCGGTCGATGGGCAGGACTGGTCCTCCGACCCGTTCACGCTCGAGGAACGCCAGGGCAAGCTCTACGGCCGTGGCACTTGCGACATGAAAGGCTTCATTGCGGTGGCGCTGGCGCTCGTGCCGGACTTCAAAGGCACGAAGCTGTCGATCCCCATCCATCTCGCTCTCTCCTGCGATGAGGAGGTCGGCTGCAAGGGCGTGCGTCCGCTCGTCGCCCACATGAAGGCGCATCTGCCACGTCCCAAGGCGATCATCGTGGGCGAGCCGACGCTCATGAAGGTGGTCAACGCGCACAAGAGCGCCGTCACCTTCGCGACCGAGGTCCTCGGGCACGAGGCGCATTCGAGCTGCACCCATCTCGGCGTCAACTCCATCCTGGTCGCGGGCGAGCTCCTCTCCGAGATCGGCCGCATCGCCGCGGATATGCGAGAGCGCGGCGATCCGACCCGCCGCTTCGACCCGCCCTACACGACTGTGCATGTCGGGCTGATCGACGGCGGGACCGCCAAGAACATCATCCCCCGACGCTGCACCTTCATGTGGGAGACGCGCACGCTTCCCGGCCAGGATCCGGCCGAGGTGCGCGACCGTATCCGTGCCTTCGCGGCGACGCTCGAGCCCGCGATGAAGGCGGTCGCCGCCCATGCCGGCATCTCGACCGACGAGACCAACGTCGTCCCCGGCCTGCGCCCTGAGAATGACTCGCCCGCCGAGCACTTGGCGCTCTATCTCGCGGAAGCTAACGGCGCCCATGCCGTTTCCTATGCGACGGAAGCGGGACTCTTCCAGGAGATCGGTATTCCGGCGATCGTCTGCGGTCCCGGCTCGATCGAGCAGGCCCACAAGCCCGACGAATATGTCGAGATCGCCGAGCTCGAGAGATGCGAAGCCTTCATGCGCCGCCTCGCCCGCCATTGCATGTCGGGCCGCTGAACGCGGCATACGGCATGCGGTTCGTGCCGTATCTCGTCTCCGCGGCTTCTGTCGCCGTCGCGGTCGGTGCGGGCCACCTCATCGCGACGATCACCCCGCTCCCGGATCTCTCGATGATCTTCCTGCTCGCGGTGATCTTCTCGGCGCTCTTCTTCGGGATGTGGCCCGCTATCTTCGCCTCGGTTCTGTCATTCCTCTGCTACGACTTCTTCTTCATCGAGCCGCTCCATACCTTCACCATCGCCGAGCCCTATGAATTCCTGGCGCTCCTCGTTTTCTTGATCGTCGCGATCGTCACGTCGGCTCTCGCCGGGCGGGTCCGCGATCATGCGCGCGTCGCGGCGAGACGTCTCGAGTCCATGCAGCGGCTCTACGAGTTCTCACGAAAGATCTCAGGCGCGCCGACCGTAGATGCGATCGTGCAAACCGCGACAGCCGAAATCGGGGCGACAATGGGGGCGCCTTGCGTGATCCTGTTGAGCGAGGCGGGAAAGCTCGAGCTTGCGGCGTCCTCGCAGCGATCACCGTCCTTCGGCGGAGCGGAGCTCGACGCGGCGCAATGGGCGTTCGCCGCGGGCGAGCCCTCGGGCCGCGGCACGCCGATCCTGTCGAGCGTCTCGTGGCTCTTTCTTCCGCTTCGCGTCGCGCGGCGCTCGATCGGCGTGGCCGGCCTTTGGCTCGCCGAGGCGGCAAAAGTCGATAGCGAGCGGCAGGCGCTCTTCGAAACCCTGGTCGAGCAGGCCGCTGCGGCGGTCGAGCGCGCGTCGCTCGCCGCAGAGACGGTGAAGGCGAGGGCGGCGGCCGCAACCGAGCGGATCCGCAACACGCTCCTCGCCTCGGTCTCTCATGATTTCCGCACACCTCTGGCGGCGATTCTCGGCTCGGCGACGAGCCTCCTCGATGTCGGAGAAAGCCTCGATGCCGGGTCGCGGAAGGATCTCCTGTGCGACATCAGGGCGGAAGCCGAAAGACTCGACCGGATGGTGCGCGACCTGCTCGCGATTACGCGCATCGATGCCGGGGAGCTCGAGCTCCGCTCGGACTGGGTCGATGTTCGCGAGATCCTCGAAAGGGTGATCGCGCGAGCCCGCCGGCGGGAGCCCCTCCGCCGCATCGAGCTTGCAATTCCCTCCGGCCTACCTCTCATAAGGGCCGATGCGACGCTCCTCGAGCAGGCATTTTCGAATGTGCTCGAGAATGCGCTCGTCCATACGCCGGAGGCTGCATCGGTGAGGATCGACGCGCTCGCCGGGCCTGCCGGCGTCCAAGTGCGCGTCACCGATGATGGTCCGGGCATCCCGCCGGAAACACTGCCCCGCATCTTCGACAAGTTCGTTCGCGGCCATCGCGAGACGGACCGGCAGGCGAGGGA
>JBJMRA010000073.1:0-23954 GCA_045802365.1 Hyphomicrobiales bacterium
ATCGTCTCGCCGCCTGCATCGCTGATCCCGGCAACTGGGGAATCGGGCCCGGCCTCAGGCAGTTTGCGCTGGGCTATGGCTTGTCGGAAGCGGAGGGCGACGCCTTCCCCAACCTGGACCAAGCCACGCTGGAACGAATGACAGACACGATTTCGGCGGACCGGAAGCTGCGCTGGAGTGTCATTCAACGGGGCTATTGGGTGCACGGCGTCAGTACGCTCGGCGATTACCTGCGATCAGGGGAAGAGTTCACGCTGGAGGGCCGCGTGAAGAACATCCGTTGCCCGACACTGATCACGTCTGCCGATCGCGATCCGCTCGCAAACGGGGCACAATCGCTTTATGACGCGCTCACCTGCCCGAAGGCGATCATGTACTTCAAGGCTGCGGAGGGCGCGGGCGACCACGTCGAGATCATGAACCGCTCACTGCTGAGCCGGCGGGCGTTGGATTGGCTCGACGGTATCTTCAAGGCCGACTAGGAACCCTCATCAAAAGTCTTCGAGGACGAGGGTGAAGGCCTCTGGCGATACTCGAACCGGGCCGGTGAAGGGATGGTCGATGCACATCGCGACGAACAGGGCCGAGAAGATCAGCAGCGACAGCATCCCCGTCATTACGGTCTGCGCGGTTAGATTCTCCAAGCCGAAAAAGAACGTGAAGCCTAAGGTGAGAATTGCTCCGATGAGGAGGACGATCCAAATCAGGTCCGGCACGATTCCGCTCGCGAGGTCGATCCGCACGCGCCTCTCCTGGGTGATATGGTCGAGCTGGTTGAGAAGCTCGGCAACGATCGCTGCTTCGCGCGGGCTTTCGGCGGTGTGGGACAGGACAGCATCATAGGTCCGTGTGAGGACCTCGCGCGTGCGAGAGCTCTGAGCCGCCCGCGACATCGCAGGCCAGTCTTCGTTTATGACGGACACGGCGTATTCCGACAGCCGGTCGTATAAACCGGCGCGCGTCGGGGGATCGAGACCGCCGGACAGTCGGTACATCGAAGCGAGGGCTCCTGCTTCGCGGCTGACCGCTCCCTCGGCTTCCGCGAACCGCTCCCAGACGACGATCACGGCAAACCCGAGCAGAACGGCATAGATCACCCCCAAAGTGGCGAACTTGAACCCCGCCACTTCGTTGTTGACGACGATCCTGTCGATCGGGATGAAGCGCCGCACCACGAGCGGGCCGCACATAAAGACAAGCGTCGGGATCACTACGAAGAGGAATCCCGAAAGCCAAAGCGGCATCCTTGCAATACCAAGAGTCAGATCCACGCCGGTTCCCCGCCTTGATCAGCCCGGACCACGAGTCGATCTCGCGATTCGCGAGCGGTCATCTAATATCTCAAAAGGACCAGGAAAAAGACTCTCCCCTCATCGCCCGAAGGCGGGTGAGGGCGCGCGAACGCGATGCGCGGAATTGTCCGCCTAATGAACGACGGCTTTCGCCGATCGAGGACTCTGCTTCGCCTATCAGGCCGGCGCTGACGCTACGGTTGGCTCTCCCTTCGCGAAGGGCTTGAACGTCGATGCAATGAGGAAAGCGCCGATTCCGATACCCCAGGCTCCGATATAGAGCCAGCCATAGCTGCCGAAGGTATCGTAGATCAGCCCTCCGGCAACCGGGCCGATGGCCATGCCAAGACTGCCGGCCATTGCCGTTCCGCCGATGATCGTCCCCATCATGCGCAGCGGGAAATTCTCGCGCGCGAGGACCGCGTAGAGCGGCATCACACCCGCATAGACGAAGCCGAACACCGCCGCCACTGCGTAGAAGGCGCCAAGATCGCGCACGAAGAAGTAGGCGAGAGCCCCGAAAGCCTGGAGCAGCAATCCGGAGACGAGGACGCGCTTGGCTCCGAGGCGATCTCCGAGGATGCCGAAGGCGATGCGGCCGCCCATGCCCGCCAACCCCTCGACGCTATAGATCGAAACGGCGGCGATCATCGGAATCCCGCAGGTCACGGCATAGCTCACGGTATGAAAGATCGGTCCCGAATGTGTGGCGCAACAGAAAAAGTTCGTCAGGAGCAATATGATGAATTGAGGCGATTTCACCGCCTGCCCGATGGACATGGCGGAGTTCGACTCGTCAGCCGGGAATACGCCATCGGTTGCGCCCTCCAGAGCAGGGGGGCGGCGGACCAGCAGCGCAACCGGGATCATCAGCGCGCCGGCCAGTGCTGCAATGATCAGGAGAGACGTTCTCCAATGGTAGATCGAGACTAACCACGCCGCCAATGGCGACATGACGATCGGCGCCATTCCAATCCCCGCCGAGACGAGAGAGACGGCAAGGCTCCGATGGGTATCGAACCAACCTGTCACACAAGCCATCATCGGCGCGAAGATTGCGGCGATAGCGCTCCCGACGATAAGACCGAAGACGATCTGAAACTCGATGAGCGACGTCGCCCGGCTCGCCAAAGCCAAGCTTGCCGCCAGGACCACCGACCCGGTAAGAACAACGAGCCGCGGGCCGAAGCGGTCCGAGAGCGTTCCCCAAACCATGCTTGCCACCGCCATGGCGAGGAACCCGACGGTCATCGCGCTCGACACCCCGGTCACGGACCATCCGGTGTCTCGCGAGATGGGCAGCAGGAAAACCGGCAGCGAAAACATTGCTCCGATCGCGACACAACCCAAAATTCCGCCCGCCGCAACAATCACCCACCGATACCGCGAATTCACCATGGCCCTGTCCGTCGCTTCATCTTTTAAGACGGACGAGGCCGGTTAATCCAGACACCCGCGACGCGGCTTTCCTTCGACGCGCGTCAGAACCAGCGGCACGAATCGTGCTGTCGCAGGTCTCGGACCGACATTGGCAGGGTTCTGCCCGCCTGATAGAGCGACGCACGGGAAACTCTGATAATTCAGCTGCGAATCCATGCCGAGAGCGCCAACACGCCGGGATGTAATCAAGCTAGCTGCCTCCTTGACCGGCTACAGCTGCTTCCCAGCCGATACATGGTCGAAGAGCATGCTGCGCTTCGGGCCTCCGGAGCCGTTCAGCTTCGAGCTCCTCAAGGAGTCCGCACGCCAGGCGTCTACGAAGCCGTTCCAGGAGCCGGTACTTCCCCGTCCCGATATCGTTTCCAAGATCGATTACGACGCCTGGGGCGCCATCCACTACCGTCCCGAGTACGCGTTGTGGGCGGATGATCAAGAGGGCTTCCCGGTCACGTTCTTTCACCTCGGTCAGTGGTTCCCCCGCCCCGTCCGCATCCACGCGGTGGAGAACGGGCTTTCGCGCAAGGTGATCTACGACCGGAACTATTTCGACATGCCGCCCCAATCTCCTGCGTGGCAGCTGCCCCCGGGCTCAGGATTTGCGGGCTTTCGTTTTCAAGAAGCCAAAACGGGCGCCCTCGATTGGCGAAAGAACGACTGGCTGGCGTTTCTCGGAGCCTCCTTCTTCCGAGCCATCGGCGAGCTTGCGCAATACGGCGTCTCGGCGCGGGCGGTTGCCGTCAACACGACCGTCGCCGCCAAGGCGGAGGAGTTTCCCGATTTCACCAGCTTCTACATCGAACGGGCGAGCGGAAACACCGCCATCCTCTATGCGTTGCTCGATGGGCCGTCCATCACCGGAGCCTACAAGATCAATGCGACCAGGACGAATTGCGTGGTGATGGACATAGAGGCCGCTCTCTTCGTTCGGGCGCCGATCGAGCGGCTCGGCATTGCGCCGCTCACCTCGATGTACTGGTTTTCAGAAACCGTGAAGCCGAGCGCTGTTGATTGGCGGCCGGAAGTGCATGATTCGGACGGCTTGGCGATGTGGACGGGGAAAGGCGAGCGTCTGTGGCGTCCGCTCAACGATCCTCTCGCGGTCTCCGCTTCGGCCTTCATAGACGAGAACCCGAAAGGGTTCGGACTGATGCAGCGCGACCGTGTCTTCGACCACTATCTCGATGGCGTGTACTACGATCGCCGGCCGAGCTTGTGGGTGGAACCGCTCGGCGATTGGGGCAGGGGCTCCGTTCAGCTGATCGAAATCCCGACCGACGATGAGATCCACGACAACATCGTCGTCATGTGGGTTCCTGACGGTGCAGCCCGAGCCGGCATGAGCTTCGACCTGCGATATCGCCTACATTGGCGCGCCGACGAACCCTATCCAGGTCCGCTGGCGCGATGTGTCGCCACGCGGCTCGGCAAGGGCGGCCAGCCGGGGCAGCCCCGGCCTCCGGGAGTGCGCAAATTTACCGTCGAGTTCCTCGGTGGACCGCTTGCCTCTTTGCCTTTCGGCGCCATTCCGGAGCCGGTGCTCTGGTCCTCGCGCGGGAGCTTTACCGACTATCGCATCACCGAAGCGGTGCCCGACGGCGTGCCCGGCCACTGGCGGACCGAGTTCGACCTCGTCGTGGCCGGTTCGGAGCCGGTGGACATGCGCCTTTATCTGAGGCTCGGCGATCGGGCGCTCACGGAGACCTGGCTTTTCCAGTATCGCCCGTTCTGAAACGCTTACCGATGCAGATTGTCGCTCGCCGGCTGGTACTCGCCGAGCGACTCGATCTGATCGGCGAGCGGGCTGAAAAGTTGGTGCTGAATGATGGGCTCGGCCACGGTGATGCTTTGGTTGCGTTCTCGACAGTGTTTCGCGACATCTCGGAAATAGACATCCTCGACGCCGAGTCTTGCCCAGCTGACGAGAACCGGAGCGATGCAGAAGAGAGGTCTTCCGTTGAGGTCATCGCGGAGCCCGTCGAGGTTGGGTTCCGTGCCCGCCACGAGCACCGGAACTTGGTGAAGGCGAGGATCGCCCTCGGCGAGCCCGATGTCACGCTGGTAGGCCGGAATTCCCGGCAGGTGGTCGCCGAAAACGATCAGGACGAACGGACGGCCCTTCTGCCGGAGTTGACGCTCGAAGCCGAGGAGGGCCGCGACCGCACCGCCAAGCCGCCGGCGATAATCGCCTGACCCTTTCGCCGTGGGAGGATCGAACTCCAGGTCGTCCTCGTAAGGCCCATGGGTCGCGACGGTGACAAGGAAGCTGAACTCGGGGGCCGGGGTGGTCTCGCTCTTCAGGGCCGCCTCGTAGAGCACGTCGTCCTTCGCCCAGCCATTGGCCTGTTTCACCAGCTTCATCGTTTCGGCGGCTTCGAAGGTTTCGAACCCGAAGCGCGGATATACTCGGTCGCGCAGCCAGAATGCCCTGTTGTGATTGTGATAGGCGTGAGCGGAGTAGCCGAGAGGAGAGAGGAGGCGCGGCAGCGTGCGGGGTGCGGTGAAATAGCGGAAATAGTGTTGATAGGGCACGATCGCGGTTGAGAAGGTGTGCGCCGGAATGCCGGTCAGTACCTCGAATTCGGCGTTTGGCGTCGTACCGCCGTAAACCGGGGAAACCGCAGTTCCCTCGAGGAATCCCGCTTTCAGAAGATCGTCCAATGGCGAGCGCTGATCCGACGGGTCGCGCCACCAGGCCTCGCCGAGAACAATGTAAATGTCGGGCCGTCGGCCTCCCGCGGCGGTCCGGACGTCCTCCGGATCGAGGCGAGCCAGGGCCGCCGCCATCTCGTCTCGGCTGAAATGACTGAGCCGTACCCCCGCTCCCGACAGATACAGGTGCGTGGCCAAGCCGTTCATTCTCTCGCTCGCGACTTGGTCGAACGGCAGGTTTTCGATGCCCCACGGAGGCAGATAGTCGTGAACGAACGTCATGACCGCTTCGCTGCGGCAGCTTATGAGCAGCGCCACGCAGATACTGAAGAGCGGAAAGCTCCAGACCCTTACCCGGGAATTCCACAGGTAGATCGCCGCCGCGATCAGGACGGCGAGCGCGACCAGCCATTGGCTCCAGCTCACGTAGCCGAACAGAGCCGGACCTTGGCCGGCGAGCAATATGTCGCTGGTCTGAAACGGCTCGCCGAGCGCCTCCCGCTTGATTGCGGATACTGTTCCGATGGCCAAAAGAAAGGAAGCGAGAAGAAGCGCAGATGGGATGAGCCGAGCCCATGAAGCGAGGGCTGCAAGCGCGATCAATGGGATGATCATCCGCGAAATCGTGAAATGCCAAAGGCTCCGCCCGGCGAGGTAGTCGGGTGTCCAATGGCCGAGATAAGCGAGCGTGCCGAGAAGACAGGCGTAGCTGATCAGAAGCTCGCAACCTGTCCCGGTCGGCCGGCCGACGAATGCCGCCAAGCGCGAGTGCAATGTTCCGGAAAACATCCCGCAGAATGGGCAAATCTCATGCCCATCCGCAAGAGCAGTTCACTCTGGAGCGACCTTTTACCTTTGGATGGCTCCCGTCAGGCATGTGTCAGGTTTCGCAACGAGACTTTCGCGGTGGCAACGGCATAAGCCCCCGCTTCCGTTTGTCACCCTGAGAGCCCCGGCGTCACGCCGGGGCTTTCTTTTTCGGGATCCGCGTGCCTGATGCCCGCCCAATTTAGTCGATCGTTTGTTGCGGCGGAGAGAGCGTCCGTTTACGGCCCCGCGATACTGTGGCCTATACTCGGTTGAAACGGAGGCACCATGTTCGCTCTTCTCATCGTCGCTGCGCTCTCGTCGCAATCTCAATGCACCATCGTGCAGAAGGGACCCCAAATCTATGTCGTCAACAGTTCGCGTACCGCGAGCTATGCCTACCGGGTCAGCGTCTATGTGAATGGGAAGGCCACCGCGCAGAAGTGGCAAGGCGTTCTGAAACCCCGCCAGCGCCAGAAGGCGGGGGTCAAGGATGCTCGAGGGGCCTGGAGATTCAAGGTGGACAGGTGCAAGAAGGTCTAGCGGCCGCTCCGGGGCTCGATCCGGTCGCACCCGCGTCACGAGCCTTGAGCGAAAGGCGGTCTCATGTCCGAAGACGCATTCAACATGTCGATACGCAAGTTTCTGAAAGAGGTCGGTGTGACCTCCCAGCGCGAGATTGAAGCGGTGGTGCGCGAAGGACGAATTGCCGGAAAGACGCTCCATCTTCGGATGGTTCTGACGGCGGAGGGGACGAGCCTCAATCACGAGGTGAGGGGCGAGATTGAGCTTCCGTAGCGCTCGCGCAAGCCATTCTCGATACAAAAGCGGCAGCTGCAAGAGGCGCAGATCGCCCACCGCAGCTGCCGCTGATGTCCCCAGCATGCCCCCGCTATCCCCTCAAGCGGCATGCTGACTTCGAACATCCTGAACCCACAATCCCCAAGAGGGCTCAAGATGTTCAGGAACGATACTTCGAGGTGTCGTCCGAGTCTGTGATATTTCGAGCACACCCATAAAATGATTCTCGCTGGTCGGCCGGATCCTGGGGGCCGGTCTGGCAGCCATGCGCGGCGGCGGCTTGCACGTTGCTGCCCCTGCCTGTCTAAACCGCTCGAAGGACGCAGAGATGACGGCCGACATCGCCGATGTTCAAGACAGCGCCTATTCGTGGCGGCGTCTCACGGTCTCGCTCGCGCTCTCGACCCTCAGCGGGATCGGCTTGTGGGCGCCCGTCGTCGTGCTTCCTTCGATCCAAGCCGAATTCGGGGTCGACCGCGCCGGCGCCTCGGTGCCCTATACGGCGATGATGGTGGGATTCGCGGCGGGCGGCGTGCTGATGGGCCGCATCGCCGACCGGGTCGGCATCATGGCGCCAATGGTCGGGGGCGCGCTTGCGTTGGGCGCCGGATTCTCGGCCGCCGCCTTCTCGTCCAGTTACTGGATGTTCGTCATCGCCCAGGCGGTACTGATCGGACTTCTCGGATGTGCGGCGAGCTTCGGTCCGCTCGTTGCCGATGTCTCGCTGTGGTTCCGCCGCAAGCGCGGGATAGCGGTCGCCGTCGTATCGAGCGGCAACTACCTGGCGGGCGTCATCTGGCCGCCGCTCCTCACCGTCGTCATCGAGCGCTACGGCTGGCGAAACGCCTATCTCCTGCTCGCCATCGTGGTCGTTGTCGCCATGCTGCCGTTGGCGCTCTGCCTTGCGCGGCGTCCTCCCGTCGAGGAGCGCACGGCAGCGAGCGCAACACGAGAAGCCGCCCGTTTCACCGGGACCCCTCTGCTCCAGGGCCTTCTCGTCCTCGCCGGACTGTCCTGTTGCATCGCCATGTCCATGCCGCAGGTTCACATCATCGCCTATTGCGGCGACCTTGGATATGGCCCTGCCCGCGGCGCGGAGATGCTGTCGCTTATGCTCGGCTTCGGGGTGGTGAGCCGGCTCGTTTCGGGTCTCATCGCCGACCGCATCGGCGGCGTCGCCACGCTCATCATCGGCTCGACGCTCCAGTGCCTGGCGTTGCTCTTCTACATTCCCTTCGACGGGCTTGCTTCGCTTTATGTAGTGTCCTCCTTGTTCGGACTCGCCCAGGGCGGCATCGTGCCGAGCTATGCGCTCATCATTCGCGATTATTTTCCAGCACGGGAAGCGGGGTTGCGCATCAGCCTCGTCCTGACCGCGACGGTGGTGGGCATGGCGCTTGGCGGATGGCTGTCGGGCGAGATCTTCGACTACACCGGTTCCTACCGGATGGCTTTCCTCAACGGCATCGGCTGGAATATCGTCAATCTCGCGATTGCCGGTTGGATTCTGTTCCAGCGCCCGCAACGCGGCATCGCTCGCCAGCAAGCCGCGTAGGCGGCTCCTATTTTGCGAATATCGTGAGAACCTTTATCCGCGGTGCCGATTAGTGCCTACAGTTGGGCAGCCTGATCCCGAGACGGACCGCCCACCGAGAGCCCCGGATCATCAGGCCGGGGCTTTCGTTTTCGAGCGGCAAGGTCCTCGTCCTTAACAGTCCATTAACTCTGAACGTACAGGTTACGTCAAACCGGAGTTAACGAAAGCTGAAGGGCTGAGGGATTCGCAAGCCGCCATGCCGGGTCAACGCTCGATGCGCTTTTTGGGACGATCCTACATGGCATTCGTCTTCACGCCGGATGCGCCGGTCGCTCAATGGATTGCACGGCTGGATGAATGGCTCGCCCGCTCGCCAGGTTTCTTTGTTGGACGCCCAATCGTTCTCGATCTGACGAACGTGAAATTAGGCCGTTCAGGAATCTTGAACCTGATCATCGAGCTGCTCGCCCGCAACGTCCGTGTGATCGGGCTCGAAAACGCCGATGCCGCCGAACTTGGGCCTGAACTCCCCCCGCTTCTCAGCGGCCGACCGGCGAGCGTGCAAGAAATGGCCGCCGCCTCCAAGCAGGAGGCGAAGCGTCCCCCTCCCAAGCAGCCGGCCTCGCTTCTGATCGAGCACCCGGTGCGCTCGGGACAATCGATCGTCTTCCTCGAAGGAGACGTAAGCGTGCTGGGCTCGGTCGCATCGGGCGCCGAGGTCGCAGCCGGCGGTTCGATCCACGTCTATGGAACGCTACGCGGCCGGGCGATGGCCGGGCACATGGGAAACCCCCGCGCGCGCATTTTCTGCCAGAAGATCGAGGCCGAGCTTCTGGCGATCGATGGCCGCTACCGAACTACCGATGAGATCGATCCGGCGTTGCGCGGACGCCCGACCCAAGCTTGGCTCGACGGCGACAAGATGATGCTGACCGCTTTGAACTGACGGTCGATGGAGGGGAATGAAGATGGCAAGAGTTCTCGTAGTGACGTCAGGCAAGGGTGGAGTGGGGAAGACGACGTCGACTGCGGCGCTCGGGGCGGCTCTCGCCGAGGGCGGCGGAAGCGTCGCGGTCGTCGACTTCGATGTGGGGTTGCGCAACCTCGATCTGGTGATGGGCGCGGAACGCCGGGTTGTCTTCGACGTGATCAACGTCATCCAGGGCGTCGCCAAGCTGCAGCAGGCGCTCATCCGCGACAAGCGGCTCGAGAATCTGTGGCTTCTTCCGGCGTCCCAGACCCGCGACAAGGACGCGCTCACCGAGGAGGGCGTCGCGCGGGTCATCGACGAACTGCGCGAGCGCTTCGACTGGGTGATCTGCGATAGCCCCGCGGGTATCGAGCGCGGCGCCATCCTGGCCATGCGCCATGCCGATGCGGCGGTGATCGTCACCAATCCGGAAGTTTCCTCGGTGCGCGATTCGGACCGCATTATCGGGATGCTGGATTCCAAAACCAAGCGGGCCGAACGCGGCGAGCGGGTCGACAAGCATCTCTTGATCACACGTTACGACTCGGCGCGCGCCGAGCGCGGCGAGATGCTGACCATCGACGACGTTCTGGAAATCCTTTCGATCCCTCTCCTCGGCATCATTCCCGAGAGCCAGGCCGTGCTGCGCGCCTCGAACGTGGGTTGTCCCGTCACCCTCAATGATCGGCTGAGCGCCGCGGCGCGCGCTTATATCGAGGCGGCCCGCCGGCTCCAGGGGGAGACCATATCGATGAGCGTTCCGCGAGGGCGGCGCGGGCTATTCGACAAAATTTTCGGACGGAGGGCCGCATGAACCTGTTCAACCTGTTTCGCAGAGGGGGCTCCGCGCCGGTGGCGCGCGAGCGCCTTCAGATTCTCCTCGCTCACGAGCGCAAGGCCTGTGCCGGACAATCAGACCTGCTCAATCTGTTGCGTGAGGAAATCCTGGCGGTCGTTGCCCGCCACGTCCGGTTGGAGCCCGAGAAGGTCCAGGTCAAGCTCGATCGCGGCGATCCCGTCTCGACGCTCGAGGTGGACATCGAGATTCCGAGCCAGATCGATCTGGCGCTCCGCCCGGCCGCGGCCTGAGCCGAAAATTCAGAGGGGCCGAGCCGCGCAGATGCGATAGGCCTCCGCCCACGGCCGCAGCCGCTCGAAAGCCGCGCTCGCCGCGAACACGTCGGCATCGGCATACCGCCGGCCGATGATCTGCATCCCGACCGGCAGACCGCCGACCAGACCGGCCGGGATCGATGCGGCGGGATGGCCCGTGAAGTTGATCGGATAAGTGAGGCACCAGCCGATGAGCGGATCAACCGGCGCGCCGTTCACCTCGTGCGGCCCGACGGTGTTGCCGTCGCTGCGATTGGCGACGGGCATTGCCGCGAGCGTCGGCGTGACGAGCAGGTCGTATTGGGCGAACACGGCCTGGATCGCGTCGTAGATTTCGCTCCTCACCCACTGGTCGCGCGCGAGGTCGTCGAGGGTCATCTTTCGGCCGATATCGATCCAGCGCAGGTACTCCGGCGGGAAATCATCCCGGTGATCTCTGAGGAGGTCGATGCCGAACGACTTCATGGTCGCGAATGCGCCGAGATTGAGCGGCATCATCAGGCGAGACCACACATCGCTGAGCTCGCGCTGGGGCGTCCTAATGCCGACCTTGATGTCATCGACATGAGCGCCGGCGTCCTCGAACGCGCGCACCGCCCGGGCGACGGTCTCGGCGATCCGCGGATCGATCGGGAAGACGTCGAGGTTCGGGCTGTACGCGATTCTCATCCCTCTGATCGATCGGCGGGTCGCCGCGAGATAATCGACCTTCTCGTCGAGGCTGTGAGGATCGCGCGGGTCGTAACCATCGAGTGCGGACATCGCGAGCGCCGCGTCCTCGACGGTGCGGGTGATCGGTCCCTCGAAGACGAAGGGCAGATCGCCTGCGAAGGCATTGGGGCGAATCACCACCGGGACGCGGCCGTAGGAGGCCTTGTAGCCGTAGACGCCGCACCACGCTGCCGGGATGCGGATCGAGCCTCCGGCGTCAGTGCCTTCCGCAACCGAAACGAGGCCGTCGGCGACTGCTGCGGCGCTCCCGCCGGAGGAGCCGCCCGGATTTCGCGCCGCGTCGAACGGATTGCGCGTCGGGCCGAAAAGATAATTGTCGGTGACCCCGCGGAGGCCCATCACCGGCGCGTTGGTCTTGCCGATCAGGATGGCTCCCGCCTTCTCGATCCGCTCGGCGAAAGGGCAGTGGAACTGGGCGATGTTGTTCTTGAGCGCGCGCACTCCGCCGAAGGTGGTGGGCCAGCCCGGCTTGAAGTCGAACAGGTCTTTCATGGCGGCAGGCACGCCATGCAGCGGCCCTAGCGCAGCTCCGGTCACCAACGATTCTTCCGCCTTTTTCGCCTCAGCCCTCGCGCCGTCGAAATCGACATGGATGAACGCATTGAGGCTCGGATTGCGTTTTTCGATCCGGGCGATCGTCGCGTCCATGACCTCGACAGGCGAGAGCTCGCGCCGGCGAATGCGGAGCGCGAGCTCGCTCGCCGTCATGTAGGCAAGCTCGGGCAGGGCACAGCTGCTCATTGCTTGAGCGCGCAGCCGACGGGGGCTGCGTCCTCCCCCTTCATCAGATCGTAGAGATCGGCGTGATCGCCCTTCGTCCACCAGACGTATTGCCGACCTGCGTAGCGGGCGCCTGATCCCGAAAGCACGTTGGAGGCGACGACGAACTCGTTACCGAGCTTCAAGAGCACGAGCGAGGTCGTCCCGGCATTGATGTACGTGGCCGAGACCTGTTTATTTCCACAAGAATAGATGGCCTTCGTCGTCTGGACCTCGCCGACATTGGGCACCTCGAACGTGATCTTCGCCGCGAGAGCAGCAGCTTGAATGCTGATCACTCCTATAGAGGTCACCGCCAGTCTGCGCGCGAGTCTTCCATTCAATCCCATGCGGATTCCCGCTAATCGCATCGCCATTGATGCTTGATGATGATCATCTAACGAACGCGCTGCATCATGGCGAGAATGAAGATCGCGACATTCAACGTAAATGGGGTGAACGGCCGGTTGCCGGTATTGCTGCGTTGGCTTGCGGCCGCGAAGCCGGACGTGGTGTGCCTGCAGGAACTCAAGACACTTGGGGACAAATTTCCGCGCGGCGAGATCGAAAGGGCGGGCTACGGCGCCGTATGGCACGGTCAAAAGAGTTGGAACGGAGTAGCCATCCTGGCGCGGGGCGCGGAGCCCGCCGAAACGCGGCGCGGACTGCCTGGCGATGAAGGTGACGTGCAGAGCCGCTACATCGAGGCGCGAGTGAATGGTCTGCTCGTCGCGTGCCTCTATGTGCCGAACGGCAATCCCGCACCGGGCCCCAAGTTCGATTACAAGCTCCGCTGGTTCGAGCGCCTAATCGATCATGCCGCCGTCCTGCTGTCCCAGAACGAGCCGGTGGTCCTCGCCGGGGACTACAACGTGATGCCGACCGATCTCGACGTCTATAAGCCTGAGCGCTGGCTGGATGATGCGCTCTTCAGGCCGGAGGTGCGCGCACTTTTCCATCGCTTAATGGAGCAGGGGTGGACTGATGCTCTCCGCGCACTTCATCCGGGCGAACGCATCTATACGTTCTGGGATTACTTCCGGAACGCTTACGCGCGAAATGCGGGATTGCGCATCGATCATATCCTTTTGAGTCCGGCTTTGAGCTCGCGGCTCGAGGCGGCGGAGGTCGATCGCGAGGCGCGCGGCTGGGAAAAGGCGAGCGATCATGCGCCGGTCTGGATCGAGCTCTCCGCGAAGCGTCCGCCGAGCCGCCGCTCTCATTGAACGAGGAAGACGTGAAGATCGTAGAGGTTGCCGATTATGCCGAGATGAGCAGGAGGGTCGCCGCGATTGTCGTCTCACAGCTGCGCGACAAGCCCGATGCCCTCCTGATCTTCCCGACCGGCGAGACGCCGCGCGGCCTCTTTCGGGAACTTTCCTCGTTGCGCAAACACGGCGCTCTCGATTGCGGACGGATGCGTGTCGCCACGCTCGACGAATATGCGGGGCTCGCGCGCGACGACCGGCGCCGCCTCACGCTCTGGCTCGAGCGCGAGCTTCTGAACCCGCTAGAGATCGGCGACGATCGGGTAATCGCCTTCGATCCGGCAGCTTCCGACGCAGAGGCCGAATGCGCCCGTGTCGAGCGGGAGATCGCGGACGGGATCGATCTCGCCATCGTGGGGCTCGGGCCGAACGGTCACGTCGGATTCAACGAGCCCGGCAGCCCGTTCGATTCGCGCGCCCGGCTCGTGGCGCTCGCGCCGGAGTCGATCCGATCCAACGCCGCCTACTGGGGCAGCGAAGCGCAAGTCCCGCCCACCGCTCTCACGCTTGGCCTAGGCACCATAAGCCAAAGCCGGCGCCTCGTGCTCATGGCGAGCGGACGCCACAAGGCCGATGTCCTTGCGCAGGTCATCAGCGGTCCGATCGGTCCGGAACTTCCGGGCACGATGCTCAGGCTTCACTCTGATGCGACCATCGTCGCCGATCGCGAGGCGCTCTCAGAACCCCCTACTTGATGGAGGGCGGCCTTCCTGCCGCCCAGCGCGCGAGGCGCGCTCCCTCCATCGTGCCTTTCTCATTTGCGGTTTGGCGCTTCCTTGACCCTGAGTGTCAGCGAGATCTCGCTCGGCTGATCCGGCGCAACAATAAGCGCCGTGCTGAACCCTTCACCGGCAAGCGGATTGGGTCCTGCCGAAAGCGAAACAGGTCCGTCGAACGCCGCCGCGAGCGGCTCAACGCCAAGCCCGCGATAGCGACCGCTCCACGGCTTGTCGTCGAGACCGCGATCGTGAATCCACAGCATGCAGTGGGGTAACGCTTCGCGGCTCCAGTCGATCTCGAGTTCGAAGCCCTCGTCGATGAACACCGCTCGGACCGGTCCAGCCATTCCCGCCAGCAGGACGACATCCTCAGTAGGCGGCCCAAGCGGCAGGCGGCTGAGATCGATATATCCTCCGAGCCGGCGAGGAACTTCGGCGAGCGCCTGGAAGCGCCGGCCGGGTTCCGTCGCCATGCGATCGGGCTCGATTATCCCCGGATAGGTGAAGCCACACGCGAACGAAGCCTCGATCGCAAGTGCCCCCGGTTTTTCAGGCAATCTCAAGATCGGATGGAAGGCCGCGGGAAGGCGCGCAGGACGGCGCGCCTCGATCCACACCGTGACCCGTGCTTCGGGCCGGTCGGGAGCGAGGCTCATCTGGCGCTCGATCCGCCGAACGGGAGAGGTCTCCGGGTAGTCGAGCGCCAGGATTGCGCAATCCGATCGCGCTTCGAGGATATCCCAATCGGCATTCGCGGACGGTCCGTGCATAGGAACATCAACGGGACCGGCGGCAAGCGCCTCCCATCCGGGGAGAGGATCGCGGGTCGCGCCCCCGCCGCCGAACGGCAGGCAGAAGAATTCGCCGCCGAGACGCCGAAGATGCCCTGGAATCTCTGGATCGAGGTGGTCGGGCCATGGCGGTTTCGCGAAGGGTTCTACCCAGCGGCCTGACGGGAGGCGAAAGCCCACATTCGAGAAAAGCGCCGCCGTCCGATAGACGAGAGCACGGGCGCATGGCGATTTGAGCTCGACGGGATCGCTGATCATGGATTGAACAACGCCGCGGCGCTGGGCGAGTAGCGCGCGACGTTCTCGGGGTCGAGCGCGACGCCGAGGCCCGGCTCCATCGGGATATCGAGATTGCCATCCGCATCGAGCGAAAACGGCGCGACGAGCAGGCCGTCGACATAGGCGCTGCCGCCGATGAACTCGACGAGATCGACGTGTGGAAGCGCGGCTGCGAGCTGGAGATCGGTCGCGACGCCGACCGCCGTATTCCATCCGTGGCCCACATATTTGACGCCGAACTCCTGTGCGAGCCAGGCGATGCGGCGTTGCTCGGAAATGCCGCCGACCTTGGTGGCGTCGGGCTGAACGATATCGAAGGCGCCGCGCGTGAGCCATGGCGTGAAGCTCTGGCGTCGCGTGAGGACCTCGCCGCCGGCAATCGGCACCGGGCTCTGGCGCCGCAGCTCGCAAAAGTCGTCGAGCGCATCGGGCTTGAGCGCCTCCTCGAACCAGCCGGCATTGTAGTCCGCGAGCATGCGCGAGGTATTGATCGCCCATTTGAGGCCGTTCGGCCAATAGGCATCGCTTGCTCCCGCATCGACGAACAGCTCATTTTCATCGCCTGCCGCCTCGCGTGCCGCCCCGACGATCGCCTCGTCGAGCTTGCGGTCGTACCGGCGGCCGAATGGTCCCCACCCGATCTTGAACGCGCGAAAGCCGCGCTCGCGAAAACGGGTGACCACGTCCTCCATGGCGTCCGGCTCCTCCATGAGCAGCGAGCAGTACGGCCTGACCTTGGTCCGGTAGACGCCGCCGAGCAGGCGCGCGACCGGCTGGCCGAGCGCCTTGCCGAGAATATCCCAGAGCGCGATGTCGATCCCGCTGATCGCATGGGTGAGCGTGCCGCCGCGCCCCATCCAGAACGTGTTCTGGTGAAGCTTTTCGCTGACCCGTTCGGGCTCGAGTGTATTCTCACCGAGATACAGCGGCTCGAGAACCTTGAGCGCCGCTTCGACGAGCCCGCCATTGGTGAAGGCGCTGCCGTAGCCGGTAATGCCCTCATCGGTGTGGACCGCGATGAAGCTATGGACCGAATCGTCGGGCTTGATTTCCGCCGACCAGCCGCCCTTGGGGCTCTCGCCCATGAGCGGGGCGGCGATGATCGACCGAATCGCTAGATGATCCATTCGCGTGCTCCTTAGAAGGTGGCGGATGCGCCGCCGTCCACCATCAGGATCTGCCCCGTCACGTATTGGGCATCGTCCGAGCAGAGGAAGAAGGCGGGCCCCGCCATGTCGGCGGGATTGGCGAAACGGCGGAGCGGAATGCGCCCGTACTTCACGTAGATGTCGCGGAACCAGTCGGAATCGTATTCGTGCGAGCCGTCGGGCAGGATCGACATCGGCGTGTCGACGAACCCCGGAGCGATCGCGTTCACCATGATGCCATGCGGGGCGAGGTCGGCGGCAAGCGCGCGCGTGAAGTTGACGATCGCGCCTTTCGCGGTCGAGTAGGGGATCGCGTCCGGCCATCCGCGCACGCCCATGATGGAGGCGATGTTGAGGATGCGCCGTCCGGGCCCGGCTTTCTTGATGAGCGGCAGAAGCACGAGCGTCATGCGCACAGCTCCGTCCTGGTTGACGCGGATCACCTCGTGATAGCGCGTCATCGTCATCTTCTCGATGCCCGTCGAATCGGAGATCGCCGCGTTGTTGACGAGGATCTCGCAGCGGCCGTGGCGCTTCTCGAGCTCGCTTGCGAATTGCGCAACGGATCCGTCATCGCCGATATCGACCGGGATTGCCGACGCCTTGCCGCCCGCATCGGTGATCCGACCCGCTGCCTCTTTCGCGGATTCGACCTTGATGTCGGCGATGACGACGGCGGCTCCTTCTCGCGCGAGCCGCTCGGCGATCCCGAAGCCGATCCCCTGGGCTCCGCCCGTCACCACGGCCACCCGTCCCTCGAGCCGCTGCTGCCGGTTCTCCATGTCAATCCTCCTCCGCCTCTCCTTGAGGTTTGAGCCGCCACGCGGCGATGATTGCAAGCCCGATCGATACGACGAGCACGAGGGTCACCAATGCGTTGATCTCGGGCGTGAAGCCGACCCGCATCATCGCCCAGAGCCGCAAGGGCAGCGTCATTTGATCGCCGGCCACGAAGGTGGTGATGAGCGTTTCGTCGAAAGAGAGGGTGAGCGACAGGACGGCGCCGGTCATCACCGCTGAGGCAAGGTGCGGCAGAAGCACATAGCGCAGCGTCTGCCAGCGGCTCGCGCCGAGATCGAACGAGGCCTCGATCAGCGACTTCGGCAAGGCTTGGAGCCGGGTCAGAACGAGGCGGTAGGCGACCGCGAGGACGAACACCGCGTGCCCGAGGACGATGGTCGCAATGCCGCGATTGACCCCGAGCTCGGCCGAGGCGACGAGCAGTGAAAGGCCGGTAACGATCGGCGGCAGCAGGAAGGGCAGGTAGATGACGAGCTCGAGCGTGCGCCGGCCGATGGCCCCTTCCCATTCGGTGTAGAGCGCAAGGAGGACAGCGAGTACGGATGCGATCGCTACGGAGATGAGCGCCGCGACGGCCGTATTGGAGAGCGCCGAGAGGACACTCGGATTCGACCAGAGCGTCACGTAAGGGGCGAAGCTCAGTGTTTCCCAAAGGATGTGCCCCTGACGTATCTGAACGAGCGAGAACAGCACGCCGATGACGAGCGGGGCGTAGAGGATCGCGAAGACGATGGCGGTGAGCGCTCCCGCCGCGATCTCCGCCCGCCGCTCGCCCGCCGCTCGCACGTTCACACCCGCTGACGGCTGATCGCGTAACCCGCGAGGATGATGCCCGCGAGAGCGGTCGCGAGCAGGACGGCGGCCATGGCGGCGCCGAACGGCCAATCGTAGGCGAGCCCGAATTGCGAGAAGATGACCCGGCCGATGGTGAAACCGGTCGTGCCGCCGACCATCTGCGGGGTGATGAAATCGCCAAGCGCCAGCACGAACACGAACAGCGCTCCGGCGATCGTGCCCGGGAATGAGAGCGGCAGGACGATGCGGCGAAACGTGTCCAAGGCGCCGGCGCCGAGGTCGAGAGACGCGGAGAGCAACGAGCGCGGGATGCGTTCGAGCGACAGAAAGATCGGGAGGATGACGAACGGCAGGTAGATCACCGCCATGGTAATGAGGACGGCGCGTTGATTGAAGAGAAAAATCTGGCTCGGTCGCGCGAGTATCCCGAGCCCGAGCAGCATTTGGCTGATGAGGCCGTTGAGCCCGAGCATCGAGCGCAGCGTATAGAGCTTGACGATGTAGCTCATGAAGAGCGGCACGACGGCGAGGAGCAGCAGGAGATAGCGCCGCCCTCCTTTCTGCCGCCAGATGAACCAGGCCATCGGATATCCAACGAGGATCGAGAGCAGCATAATCTCGAGACAGAGGAGCAGTGTGCCCAGGAACGTGCCGAAGTAGGTCCAGTTGCCGAAGAAGTTCGCATAGTTGGCAAGCGAGGGTTCCCGAACGATGTCATGCTTCTCGGCGCGGAACAGCGACAGCAGCATGAACGATGCGATAGGCGCCACGACGAGGGCCAGCGGTATCGCCGCAACCGCTAGGAAAATCAGCCATCGGTGGATCCGCCTCACGTCACATCACCCCGTCTTCCCGGCGGAAACCCGGGACCCACGCTGCCTAGTGACGGCTCCAGGAGAAAATCGCGGCGCACTCGCGTTTCGAGGTGGGCTCCGGCTTTCGCCGGAGTGACGCACTTGTGAGTCATTCATGAGCACACGGAGTCCTCAGTCCCGACAACCACGGCGTCGGCAGGATCGTAAGTGAGCGACAGGCGCTCGCCCGCCTTCGGAGCCGCCGACTGAGCATCGGCCGGGAGGCGCATGTCGAGCCTGATATCGGGGGCGTCGACCGCATGCAGGAGCACGCGCGTGAGGGCCCCTCCAAACAGCACTTCGTCGACCTCGGCCGCTATCCCGGCGGAGCCCGGTTTCAACGACTCCGGCCTTATGCCGACGACAACTTTCTGCCCCTGCGCGAATTGGTGAGATGCAACCGGCAGGGGGCCGATCGCGGTCTCGACGGCCCGGCTCGCCGCGACCGTGCCTTCGATCAGGTTGTTGTCGCCAAAGAAACCCGCGACAAACCGCGTGCGAGGCCGGAAGTAGAGATACTGCGGGGTACCGATCTGTTCGATGCGGCCCTGGCTCATCACCACGATCCGGTCGGACATGGTGATGGCCTCGTCCTGGTCGTGCGTCACGAATACGAACGTCGTCCGGATCCGCCTCTGGATCTGCTTGAGGAAGATCTGCATCTGACGTCTGAGCGTCGCATCCAGGGCGGCGAGCGGCTCGTCGAGCAGGATGACCTTGGGCTCGCAGACGATCGCGCGGGCAAGGGCGACGCGCTGCTTCTGTCCGCCCGAGAGTTGCGAGGGATAGCGGTCGCGAAGGCCCGCGAGACCCACGATGTCGAGCGTCTCGGCCACGAGCTTCGTAGCCGTTGCCTTGTCACGGCGCTGGACGAGCGGCCCATATCCTACGTTCGCGGCCACCGTCATGTGGGGAAACAGGGCGTAGTCCTGGAACACCGTGTTGAATGGCCGGCGGTTGGCCGGGACCTTCGTGAGATCGACGCCGTCGAAACGGATTGTGCCGCCCGAAGGGTCGGTGAAACCGCCGATGAGCCGCAGAACCGTCGTCTTGCCCGAGCCCGAAGGCCCGAGCAGGGTCAGGAACTCGCCATTGGCGACATCGAGCGAAATCGGGTGGAGCACCTCGATCTCGCCATAGCTCTTGCGAACGTCGCGAAGCTCGAGCCCCATTGCCGTATCCGCTCAGGCGACGGTGTAGCGCCGGACAACGTCCCAGTCGACCTCCACACCGAGGCCCGGCTTCGTCGGAAGCGGTATCGTGCCGTCCTTCTCGAGCACGAGCTCCTCATGCGCGAGCTCGCGCCTCAGACGCTCGTGACAGAGCTGAGGCGGAAGGTACTCGATGAAGGCGCAGTGATCGGTGACGAAGGCGAGGTGCGCGGTGCCCGAGATCGAGATGCCGGTCTTCCAGCAGTGCGGCACGATCGTGCGGCCGCGCGCCTTTGCCATGTCGCACACGATTTTCGCTTCGCCGATGCCGCCGACGCGCCCGACATCGGGCTGGAGCACCTGCACGTTTCCGACGTCCATGAGCTCGGCAAACTCGAAGCGGGTCGCGAGCCACTCGCCGCAGGCGATCGGCATGGGCGCCGCCTCGACGAGCTTCGCCATCTCGCCGACATTGTCCGACCAGATCGGTGTCTCGAGGAAATAGGGATTGAACTCGGCCCAGTCCTTGACGACCGAGAGACAGGTCGCGGCATTTTCCCAGAGATACTGGACGTCGACCATGAGTGTCACGTCGGGACCGATGGTCTTGCGCACCGCCGCGAGCACCTCCGTGTGGCGGTCGTAGCTTTCGCGCATACCGCCGTGAGCATACGGCCCATTCATGGTCACCTCGGTCTTCATCGCCCGGAAGCCGAGCGCCTTGGCGCGCTCCGCCGAAGCGCAAAGCGCATCGCGATAGTCTTCGAAGCGCTTTCCCGCCGGCTGAAGCGATGCATAGGGCGTGATCCGCTCGCGCGTGGCACCGCCGAGAAGGGCGTGGACGGGCTGCCCCATAGCCTTGCCGGCAAGATCCCACAGCGCCATGTCGACCGCGCTCAAGGCATGGATCACCATCCCGCGCCGTCCGTTCATCGCGGTGCCGATATAGATCTTTCGCCAGAGCTCGCCGATCGCGTAGGGATCGGCGCCGATCAGCATGTCCTTGATCGAGAGACCCATCGTGTGCGTGCCCGGCGCCTCGATGCAGGCCTTCGCCATCCACGGATTGGCATCGCACTCGCCCACCCCTGAGACGCCGCCATCGGTGTGGATGACGACCACGAGACTATCCTGCGCGGAGGATGTGAAGCTCGCATCGAAATCGGGTGCGAGCAGCACGTGGCACTCGATGTCGGTGATCCTGAGCCGCGGCGGCGTGCCGGTGATCTTGGGGGAGATGGTGGGCAGGTGCACGAGGAAGCCCGAGCTATCCCGCCTTGATCTCGTTCCAGGTGGCGACGCGGCGCTCGTAGTTCTCCGCCGTCTCGAGCCAGGAGAGGCGGTCGCCGTAGGTGAGTCCGGCCGTCTTGTTGACGTCGACGTTGGTCGTGTTGCCGTAGTTGAGTTTCTCGGTCAGGACCTTGCCCACGGATGAATCGATGCAGGCGTTGATCCACGCGTGCGCGAGATCCTTGTCCTTGACGCCGGCCGAGAGCTCCCAGCAATCGAGCCAGCCTACTGCCCGCTCCTTAGGAATGGTGAGCGCCGCGGCAATGCCCTTCTTCTTGAGCGCCGGCACCTGCGGCTCGCCCATCGAATACATGAGCTTGATCCCGTTTTGGGAGAACAGGTTCACCCCATCGTCGAAGCCGGCGTAATAGCTCAAGAGCAGTTTCTTCTGTTCGATGAGCTTGGCCTTGATCTTTGCGAAATCCTCGTCGGTAAGCTTGTAGGGATTGGCGGCGCCGACGATCAGCGCGCCGAGCGTTATGGAGTTGTTGGCGTCGTCCTGCCAGAGCATCTGCTGGGCGTATTGCGGATCCCACATAACTTCCCAGGATTCGGGGGGCGTGGGGAACGCGGCCGTGTCGTAGACGAGCGGCAGCGAGCCCCACGCGAAGGGCATGCCATAGCGGTCGTCGCCGCGCATGACCGCCTTCACCGCCTGGAACTCCGGCGCCACGTTCTTGAAGTTGGGAAGTTTCGACATGTCGAAGGGCTGGATGAGCTTGGCGTCGACATAGCGCGGGAAGAGCGAAGTATCGAAGGACACGAGGTCGAAATCGGCGCCCTGAGATCCTTGCATCTTCGCGAACATCTCGTCCGCCGAACCCGAGTAGACGATATTGACGGTGGCGCCGGTCGTCTGTTTGAAGGGCTCGAGCCATTCAGGCTCGGCATAGCCTTCCCAGGTCAGGATGCGCAGCTCGCGGCCGGCTGCGCGGATGACCGCGGGACAGGCGACCGTTGCCGTGGCGAGCGCGGCGGTCCCCGCCAGGAACTGGCGGCGATGCAATGGCGTATTCTTCATGACGGTTCCTCCTTGCTGACGTCAGGCCTCGCTGAAGCGAAGCACCATCCGATTGACGCTTCCGGTTTCGACGAGGGCAATCGCCTCATTGATCCGCTCGAACGGCCATACGTCCGAAACGAGAGACTCCAAGTTGAGCAGCCCGTGCTTGACGAGCCGGAGCACCTTCGGAAAGTCGATCATCGGCCGGGTCGAGCCGTAGCTCGAACCGATTACCCGATTTTCATCCTGGGCGATCCAGTAGGGCGGGAAGCCGGCGAGCGCATTCTCCGTGGGCTGACCGATAAGAACCGTCGTGCCGGCCCGGCGGGTGGCGCGATAGCACTGCTCGGCGGTCTCGGTCTGCCCCGTGGCTTCGAAGGTGAAGTCCGCCCCGCCGCCGGTGATCTCCCGTACCGTTGTGACCGGATCGCCTGCGCTCGCATCAATGAAGTGAGTTGCCCCGAAGCGCCGGGCTTCCGCTTCCTTTTCAGGACGAACGTCGACCGCGACGATCGGCAGGGAGTTGCAGAGCTTCGCACCCTGAACGACGCTCAAGCCCACTCCACCGCAGCCGAACACGGCGACGCTGTCGCCCGGCCTGACCTCGGCCGTATTGAGGGCGGCGCCGATCCCCGCCATCGCCCCGCAGCCGAGAAGACAGGCCTCTTCAGGCGAAACCGCCGGATCGACGATGATCGCGCCATTATGCGGCACGACCGTATATTCGCAGAAGGACGAGACGAGACTGAGGTGATGAATTGGCTGGCCGTCCATCTCGAAGAAGCGGGTCGTCTCGTCCCACATCGTGCCTTGCGCGGCGGCGAGCGCCACCTCCTCGCAAAGTACGCTTCGGCCGCTCACACAGAACCGGCAGTGCCCGCATGAGGGCGTGAAAGTCAGGACGACTTTCTCGCCGATGCGCGATTTGGGCACACCGGGTCCAACGGATTCAATGACGCCGCAGGCCTCGTGTCCAAGGATGACGGGTTTCGGATGCGCCCAGACACCGCGCAGATAGTGAATATCGCTTCTGCAGATGCCCGTCGCCAGCATCTTCACCCGCACTTCCATTGCGTGCGGATCGTCGACCTGCACGTCTCGACGAGCGAGCACATCGCCCTCTCCGGGGGCGTCGCACACCGCGGCAAGCATCGTCTCGCGAGTCATGCAGGTCACACCATCGTCAGGCCACCATCGACCGGCAGTACCACGCCGGTGATGAAGCTCGCCTGATCGGACGCGAGGAAGACCGCGGCGCCGGCAACCTCGGCTGGGCTTGCATAGCGTCCGATCGGGTGGAGGGCGGCCAAAACCTTGAGCCCGCTCGCTTCGCCCCCTTCCATACCGGAGGCGTAGGCCCGGGTGAGCGGCGTATCGATCACGCCCGGCGCGATCACGTTGGCTCTGAGGCCCTTCTTCGCGTAGTCGGCGGCAATCGCACGGGCGAGGTGATGGAGGCCGGCTTTGGCGACACTGTAGGCCACATCCCCCTCCCAGGCGACCAGACCGTTGATCGACCCGATGAACGTCATCGATGGATTCCGGCCGTCGAGGAGCGCTGGAATGAGCTTCTTGGAAAGGATGAAGGCGGCGGTCAGATGGATGGCTAGCATCCGGTCCCAGATGTCCTCGGGGGTCTCGTGCGCCGGCGCGCTTTTGGTGATGTCGATGCCGGCCGAGTGAACGAAAATATCGAGACCGCCGAGCGCGCGAAGGACCTCGTCTCCGGCACGTTCGGCCTCGGCGCGTTTCGAC
>JBJMRA010000074.1:0-15227 GCA_045802365.1 Hyphomicrobiales bacterium
GGATTGACTTCGGCCCACTCTTCGATGAACCGAATGAGAAGGAGCTCGCGTCCTATCGTTGAGATCTCTTCCGGCAGCTCGTCTCGAATCGCGCTCTCGACAGGCTCGATCAGATACTCCTCGACATCGCCGATCGGCCTGATTCTTGGGAGAAGCAGCGCGCCGCTTCGTCCGACGAAGGCCTGCTGCAGCGCCCCTGCCGCGCGGCGTGTCGGCACCAGGATTGTCCATTTCGCAAGATCGGCAGGTCCGGGTGCGGGAACTGCAGGATCGGGGAAGCCGCCGGCGAGGATCGCGTCGATCAGTGAACCGATGAACGCTGCGTCAGGCGGGACGGTGAAGACGCGCATGCTCGCTCACCGGGCCAACGCCGCTTCCGCAAGAGGGATCGCTTCCGGCGTTCCGACGTGCAGCCACAGCCCGTCATGCGCGATGCCGTAGAGCCGGCCTTCCTTGATGGCCCTGTCCCAGAGCATGTTCATGGAAAATTTGCTGGAAGGCGCGCCGCCGAAGAGACGCGGGTGCACGAGATGGCAACCGATATAGACGAGCGCATTCTTCTCCTTTGCATCGCGTCGGACAAGTCTGCCATCGCTTGCGAGGCGAAAGTCTCCATATCCATCATAGCCGATCACACGGTCGAGAGGAGACAAGAGCAGCAGGCAGTCCATTGTCTTTTCGTCCCATGCCGCGGCGAGGCGCGCGAGAGCGGGGATACGGCCGTCGATCCAGAATGAGTCGCTGTTGAGCACGAAGAACGGCTCCTCTCCAAGGATAGGGAGCGCCTTCGCGATCCCGCCTCCGGTATCGAGGAGCTCGCCGGATTCATCGGAGATCAGGACCTCGAGCCCATCCTGGCTGCGCGCCCAATCGATGATTTGCCCGGCGAGGTGGTGCACATTCACGACGGCGCGTTCGCATCCTTGCGCCCTGAGCCGATCGAAGGCGTATCCGATGAGCGGGCGGCCTCCGATGCAGACGAGCGGCTTGGGTTTGTGGTCGGTCAAGGGCCGCATCCGCACGCCGAGCCCGGCCGCCAGCACGATGGCGTGCTTGCCCCTACCGTTCAGGTGATCGGACCTTCGCGCTCGGCGACCGGCAGGTGACGATCGAACCATGTCTTGATCGAAGCAAGATGCGGCTGCTCGAGATTGCGCTCGAGATAGCGAGAGACGCGGGGGATGTGACGGAGATACTGGTGCTTGCCGTCGCGGCGCGACAGCCGCGCGAAGATCCCGATTATCTTGGTGGCGCGCTGTGCGCCATAAAGCGCCACGGCTCGCCGGAGTTCGCCCTCATCGAAGCCGCCCGAGCCGCGCCTCAGATTGCAGTAAAGGTCGAGCAACTCATCCGCCGTGCCGCGCGGGATATCGACACGAGCATCCTGAAGCATGGACACAAGATCGTAGGCGGGATGGCCCATCACGCAGTCCTGCGTGTCGATGAGGCCGACGCGGCGCAGGCCCTCGCGCCCCGGCAGCCAGATGAGATTGGGCGAATGATAGTCCCTGAGCGTCCAGACCGGGTGTTCGGGGATGGCACCGAGGAGCGGCGTCCGCCATGCTGCGAAAAAACTCTCGCGTTCTTCCCGCGATGCGGGTCGTTTCTTGATCACCGGCCACAGCCATTCGAGCAGGAGCTCGATCTCGATCTCGAGCGCATCGATGTCGTAGGGTGGAATTGGATGGTCCGCGCCTTCGACGGGCGCCGATTGGGGCCAGTCCCGGGCCGCGATGTCTGCGATGAGGCGGACCGCTTCGCGGAGCTCCTCGGAGATGTCGCGGCCGGCGAGAAGCATTTTGCCGAAAACCATGTCGCCCAGATCTTCGATCAGGGCGAGGCCGCGGTCGAGGTCGACGTCATAGATCTCGGGCGCGCTGAAACCCCGCGCGAGAAGCAGCCTGTTCACCGCGACCACCGCGCGGATATCTTCGGCGAGATGGGCGATCGCGCTGTAAGCCTTCCCTTTCTTGACCGGCGGGCCGTCGGGTCTGGCGGGCATGTCCATCAGCACCGCGCTCTCGCCCTTTCGGAAGAGCCGCTCGTAACGCCGGAAGGATGCGTCGCCTTCGAGAAAGGTGCGGGTGGCCCCCGCCCAGGCGCCCACTGCGAGGAACCCGCGGATCGCTTCGAGCCTGCTCAAGGCGCGAACCCAGCTTCCGCGGCCTCTAAGAATCGCGGTGCGTCCATCATCGCTGGCCATGAGCTCGATATCGAGACGGTTGGCCGAAAGCTCGGTGTCGAGCCGATCGGCCCATTCGACGATCAGCAGATGGCTGTCGGAAAGCTCCGCCAGGCCGAGCTCGGCGAGATCGTCGCCCGCACGCATCCGGTAGAGGTCCGCATGCGTGACCGGAATGCGCGTCTCTTCGTAGGTCTGGATCAGCGTAAAGGTGGGGCTCGGGACCTCGAGCGCATGATTTCCGGCAAGCGCGCGGATGAGGGCGCGGGCGAGGAGCGTTTTGCCGGCCCCGAGCTCGCCGCTAAGGGCGACAACCGCTCCCGGACGCGCGACCAGCGCGATCTCACGCCCGAGCTCTTCGGTCGCTTCCGGCGTCGGCAAGTCGCGGGTGAGCGAAAATGCGGGCTGGACCATGTTCATGCCGCTGCCATCCGTTGTGCGCGCTTGGCTTGTTCGGGACCGCCGACCGGGAACCGGCAGATGATCGTCGTCCCGGTGTTAACCCGTGAGAGGAGCGATACCTGCCCCCCGTGCAGCTCGACAAAGCTCTTGACGATCGGCAGGCCGAGACCCGGCCCGCGGTGCCCGCCCGGCATCGGCCGCGACTGGAACCGGTCGAAAGCGCGCGCCTGGAACTCGGGCTCTATGCCGCGCCCGCTATCGGAAACCCACAGGAGGATCGCTTCACCGTCGCGGCGGGATCCCATTCGTATGGTCCCGCCCTCTGCCGAGAAGCCGATGGCATTGGCGAGCAGGTTCTGCAGGATCTGGCGAACGCGCTTCGAATCGCCGGTGAAGGAGACCGCGTCTTCAGCCACCTCGATGCTGAGGGTCACGTCTCGCTTCGAGAGCGATCCCTCCCCGGCTTTTGCCGCCTGTTCCATGACGTCGAGCACGTCGATGTCGGTGAGCCTCAGCTCCATCGCCCCGGCATCGATCGTGGTGAGATCGAGGATGGCATCGATGATGGTGAGGAGATCCTGCGAAGAGGACTGGATATCGTTCAGGTACTCGCGCTGCTTGGGAGCCATCTCGCCGGCGATGCCGAGCGCCAGGGTTTCGGCAAATCCGATGATGTTGGTGAGGGGCGTTCGCAGCTCGTAGGAGACGTTCGACATGAAGCCCGTTTTGAGCCGGTCGGCGGCCTCCAGCGCTTCTGCTCTCTCGCGCAAGGCGTTCTCGATCCGCGCCGAGTCGGTGACGTCGACATAGGTGAGAAGCGTGTTGCCGTCCGGCAGCGGAACCGAGGCGAAATCGAGAGCCAGCCCGTCAGGCCGGCGCAAACGGCTCTTCAGCGGTTTCCGGCTTCCGTCGAGGCTCGTCACGCTATATTTCAGTTCGTCCCAGACAAGCTCGTCTGTCAGGAGTTGCCGGCAGACCTCGATGACCTGGTCGACATGAGGCTGGCTGTCGAGGAAGGTCGTGTCGAGCGACCAGAAGCGCGCGACGGCGGGGTTATAGAGCTTAAGCCTGCCATCGCTGCCGAACAACGCCACACCTTCATGTAGATTGTCGAGCGTTTCGCGTTGGACCCCGATCATTTCGTTGTAGCGGCTTTCGAGCTGAATCTCCTTGGTAACGTTCTCATAGAGATAGGTTACGCCGCCAAAAGGATGCTGCTCGCAGATGACATGGAGCGACCGCCCGTCCGGCAGATACCACCAACTTTCGCGCGTTTCGAGCGTCGTATAGGCCTGGAGCTGCCGCACTTTCCAGTCGCGGTAATTGGCTTGTTCCGGGAGCCGGCGGAGCTCGCGCAGCCGGTCGAGGATTTCACCATCGGAGGGTCCCCAGTTGAGCCAGTCCGGATCGAGACCCCAAAGCTCGACATAGGCGGCGTTGTGGAAGCGCAGCCGCTGGTCGGAGCCGAAGATGGCGATGGCAGTGTCGAGCTTGTCGAGCGTGCTCGCATGCGCCTGGATATGCCGCTTGAGCTCCTTCTGCGTTGCTTCGAGCCGGGTCGCGTCGACGGCGAAGCCGGCCACGCCGTCAGCGAGCCTCACTTCATAGAGATCGAGAGCGCATTTGGCCCCGTTGATGACCGCGTGACTTCGCCCGATGAGGCCGCGAGGAGCCTCGGGCGCCGCCGGCTCGATCCGGGTGCGGTTGAAAAGCTCGGTGCCGCTCGAGATGACCGATTGGATGTCGGTGGCCTCGACCGCCCGGATATAGGCCGCATTTACCCAGACGACCTCGCCCGATGCGACCCGAAGCCAGATCGGCATCGGAGCGGCGTCGAGGATCGCGCTCAACCGCGCTACCTGTTTGCCGAGGCGGCGCGCGTCGTAGGAGAGCTCGGTGGCGCTCCTTCGCTCGCCGGCCAGCGGCCGGAAGCGGAGCGTGGCGAGGCCGCCCGCCGCGCGCCCGTCGGCTTCGAGGAGCTCTCCCGGAAGCGTTCGGATGCCGATGTTGAAGGCTGCACCTTGGTCCCTGAGATGCGCGAGCGCATCCTCGAGCGCGCCCGCTGATTCGGGCTCGAGCCAGCCCTGGAAATCGAGAAGCTCCCGTGCGTCGGCAGGAGCGCGAACCGTCCCGCGCATGTCGCCGACGATCCGGTCGGGTTCGGGGTCGCGCCCGCGCCAGACGATAAGCACATGCGGCTCGGCGGTGAGCGCGGCGCTCGTCTCGTCGAGCTCGATCTCGAGCTCGCGAATGCGGAGATCGGCTGCGTGCTTGACGCGCCTGAGCTTGCGCACCGCACTAAGAGCGAGGAGCAGCATGATGAAAGCGGCGGCGCCCGCGACGATGGCGAACTCGCCGTTCGAGAGAAAGCTGATGACCGCGTCGGCCTGAGCGGCGGCCTCGCGTCTCGAAGCCGCGAGGGCGAGAAGCGACCAGGGCAAGGCATTAGCGAACCGGCACAGCCCGAGTGCGCCTCTTGAAATCGCGCCCGCTCGCATGGCTCTCTGTCGCGTCCCCTTCGCGTCGCCCCACGCCGATCGTACCCACCATCGCTCACCGCGGATGGGCGATGGGCCGAATCAGCGCGATGCCCATCAGGCCTGATATACAAGCAAACGCGCGTAACCGGAATCCTGGGGACCTTCTGAGGTTCACCTCCCCCTGGCGGGGAAGGTGATCGGTCAATACCGGTAGTAGTCGGGCTTGTAGGGACCTTCCTTGGTGACGCCGATATAGGAGGCCTGCTCGTCCTTGAGCTCGGTCAGCTTTACCCCGAGCTTCTCCAGATGAAGGCGCGCGACCTTCTCATCGAGCTGTTTCGGCAGCACGTAGACCTGCTTGCCGTACTTGCCGTTCGCAGCGTTACTGAAGAGCTCGATCTGGGCAAGCGTCTGGTTGGTGAATGAGGCCGACATCACGAAGCTCGGATGGCCCGTGGCGTTGCCGAGATTGACGAGGCGGCCCTGCGACAGGAGGATGATGCGGTTCCCGGCCGGGAACTGGATCATGTCCACCTGCGGCTTGATGTTGATCCATTTGAAATTGCGCAGCGACGAGACCTGGATCTCGTTGTCGAAGTGGCCGATGTTGCAGACGATCGCCATGTCCTTCATGCGCCGCATATGGTCGACGGTGATGACGTCGCGGTTGCCGGTCGCGGTGACGAACATGTCCGCCTTGTCGACCACGTCTTCGAGGGTCTGGACCGCGAACCCGTCCATCGCCGCCTGGAGAGCGCAGATCGGATCGATTTCGGTGATGACCACGCGCGCACCAGCGCCCCTGAGGGACTGCGCCGAGCCCTTGCCGACGTCGCCATAGCCGCAAACGACCGCTACCTTGCCGGCCATCATGACGTCGGTGCCCCGCCGGATGGCGTCGACAAGGGACTCCCGGCAGCCATACTTGTTGTCGAACTTGGATTTGGTGACGCTGTCGTTGACGTTGATGGCGGGGAAGGGGAGCTCGCCCTTCTTTTGGAGCTCGTATAGGCGGTGCACGCCGGTGGTCGTCTCCTCCGACACGCCCTTGATCGAGGCTTTGATCTTCGAGAACCAACCGGGCGACGCCTTGAGGCGTTTGCCGATCTCGGCATAGAGGCATTCCTCCTCCTCGTTGCCGGGCTTCGAGATGAGGGAGGGGTCTTGTTCGGCTTTCGAGCCGAGAAGGATGAAGAGGGTGGCGTCGCCGCCGTCATCGAGGATCATGTTGGTGGGAGCATCCGGCCAGTCGAAGATGCGGCCCGTGAATGTCCAGTATTCCTCGAGGCTCTCGCCCTTGTAGGCGAACACGGGAATGCCCCGCGCCGCAATCGCCGCTGCCGCGTGATCCTGGGTCGAGAAGATGTTGCATGACGCCCAGCGAACCTCGGCGCCGAGATGGACCAGCGTCTCGATGAGCACCGCCGTCTGGATGGTCATATGCAGGGATCCCGAGATCCTGGCGCCCTTCAGGGGTTGCCGAGGTCCGAACTCCTCCCTGACCGCCATGAGGCCCGGCATCTCGACTTCCGCCATCTCGATTTCCTTGCGGCCCCACTCGGCGAGCTTGATGTCGGCGACCCGATAGTCGGTGAAATCGGCCATTTCGTACCCCTGTGGCGCATAGGAAGGGCGCCGCTTTAGCAGCGACGGCGCGCCCCGGCAATATGGATATAAAGAAGTCTTTATATCATTCTTCGCCGAAGCGCCCGGTGACCAGCGATTCGAGGGCGTCGAGGGCCTCCGAAGCCTGACGTCCGGATGCCGAAACGAGGATCGTGCTGCCGGGCGAAGCGGCGAGCATCATGAGACCCATAATGGAGGTGCCGGGAACCGTATTGCCGTCCCGGCTCACGGTCACGGCGGCATCGAACTGCTCGGCGCATTTGACGAACTTCGCCGAAGCCCGGGCATGCAGACCGCGAGCGTTCACGATCGTTATCTCGCGCGAGACGGCCTCGGTCATCCCGCAAGGATCCGGCTCGCGATGTTGATGTATTTCCGTCCGGCGTCCTGGGCTTGAACGACGGCAGTATCGAGCGCGCCGTCCTTCCTTACCCGCGCGAGCTTGACGAGCATCGGCAGATTGAGACCCGCCAGCACCTCGACATATCCGGGCTTCATGAGTGAAATCGCCAAGTTGGATGGCGTTCCTCCGAACATGTCCGTGACGATGATGACGCCGCGGCCTTCATCGACCGACTGGACGGCGGCGATAATGTCGTTGCGCCGCCTCTCGAGATCATCCTCCGGTCCGATCGCAACCGTGGCAACGGCCTCTTGCGGGCCGACGACATGTTCGAGCGCCGCCCGGAATTCCTCAGCGAGCCGCCCATGGGTGACGAGGACGAGGCCGATCATCGGTGTTGCGTGCGTATCTCATGCCCCGTGCGAAAGGGCGGCGACTGTGGCGGGAACCGTGAGGACATTCAAGGGCGCTTCCGGGCGAAATGATCGAGGGCCAACCTGAGCCGGGCCGCCGCCGACGCCGATCGGGCGTCGATCTCGATGGCGGGTACCGAAAGCCCGAGCATCTGGTAAGAGCCTCCCCCCTCGGGGGGCATTCGTTCGATTTCGCTGGAGGGGCGCAAGAGCACGGCCAGTTTGATCGAGGCTTCGCTCCGGAACGGCACGTCTGCGATGCCGAACCCACGGACCTCGAGCTTTCCCGCAATCTCAGCCGGCGCCGAGGCGATGAGCCGCGCGCCTTTCCGGCTGATCAGAGTCTGATCGTCGCTTACGAGTTCCGCGGGCGGCGAGCCGTCGATGAGCCGCAAAGCGAGATCGGACTTGCCCGACCCGGGCGGGCCGATGATCAGCACCCCATCTTCGCCGAGCGCGATGCAGCTCGCATGCACGAGGGTGCTTTCGCTCGCCAATCACCCGTCCTCAGCCGGTGACCAGTCCTCCGGCAAGGCCGGCAGCCTCACCACGAAGCGGGCGCCGAGCACCGGACGCTCGCCGTCGGATCCAGCCTTGCCGTACCGGTTCTCGGCCCAGATGCGCCCCTTGTGCGCCTCGACGATCTGGCGGGAGATGGAAAGACCCAATCCCGAATTTTTTCCGAAAGCCACTTCGGGGCGGTCGGTGTAGAAGCGCTCGAAAATTCGCTCGAGATTGTCGGGCCTGACTCCTTGGCCCTCGTCTTCCACCCTGAACTCGATATAGCCCTGCACCCGCCGGACGCGCACCCGCACCGTCGAGCCCGGGGGCGAAAACGAGCGCGCATTGTCGAGGAGATTTCTCACGACCTGGCCCATCCGCCCGTCGTGGCCGAGCGCCATGTAGGCGGTTTCCTTGGGCACGGAGGATGGCGGGGGCTGAATCTCGAGCCTGAACGTCGCTTGGTCGGCTTTGCGCGTTTCGTTGGTGAGATTGACGAGGGCGGTGAGCAGGAGTGCGACGTCGAAGGGCCGGGCTTCGTTCCGTGCGAGCTCGGCATCGAGCCGCGAGGCATCGGAGATGTCGGTGATGAGCCGGTCGAGGCGCCTGACATCGTCCTTCACGATCTCAATCAGACGCTGCTTTTGTTCGTCGGTCTTTGCGAAGGGAAGCGTTTCGACCGCACTCCTGAGCGAAGTCAAGGGGTTCTTGAGCTCGTGCGAAACGTCGGCGGCAAAGGCCTCGATGGCTTCGATCCGGTTGTAGAGCGCCGTCGTCATATCGCGAAGCGCGCCTGAGAGATGGCCGATCTCGTCGCGCCGCTGGGTGAAGTCCGGGATCTCCACGCGGTTGTGGACGCCCCGCCGGACAAGCTCGGCGGCGCCCGCCAACCGCCGAATCGGTTCGGCGATGGTGCCGGCGAGGAAGACCGAGAGGAGGATGGTGACGAGCGCCACGAAGCTGAAGGTGAAGAGGACGATCTTGCGCTCGGCCATGAGCACGTCGTCGATCTCCCCGCCGGTGGTCGACAAAATGAGCGCGCCGAGCACCGCCCGGAATCGCTGGATCGGAACTGCGACCGACACGATGATTTCGTTCCGGTCATCGACCCTGACGATGCTCACGGAGGCGCCGTTGAGCGCCGCGGTAACTTCCGCGAACTCCTTGCCGTTGTCGGGACCGTAGTCCTTCTGCCGGGGATAGTCGTTCGAGAAAAGCCATTCGTTGAAACGCCTCCACCAGTCCATCCAGAAGCTCGTCTCCCCGCTCTCGAATGGGGGGAGCTCGCGCTGGAAAATGTCGCCGCGGCCGTAGAGATACCGGCTGTCGACGACCAGGTTGCCTTCGGGATCGAAGATCCGCGCACGGATCTTGGTATTGGCGAGGAGGCGTCTGAGCACCGGCCCGGCGCTCGCGGGATCGATCGGGAAATCGAGATCGCGCAGCTGGTCGGAGTCGGGCGCCGAATCGTCCTGCACGAGCGCGTCGGGATCAATGACGATCGACCCCGTGTCGATGCTCGCCGCGCCCGCGACCGCCGCCGCGATGATGTGTCCTTGAGGCAGAAGCGTCTGGATGCGTGCGTCGATCAGCCCTTGCCTGAACTGGTTGAAATAGAGGATCCCCGAAACGAGGACCACGAGCCCCGCGAGGTTGAGGAGCACGATCCTGATTGTCAGGCGGGCCGGCGCGAGCCTGTGGATCCACCACAGCGGGCCGCGGCTGATCGCTGGCGCAGGCTCCGCGGCCGTGTCCTCGGCCTCGGCACGATCCGGCGTCTCGACGGCTGTCACCATGGTTTAGTCTCGCGACCCTTCCGCAGAGGCGGCCAAGGATCGCCCGGCGAGGCGGCCTTAGCCGCAGAATCGGAATTTCCTACTGGATTTTCAGCTTTCTTTGAACCGGTAGCCGACGCCGTAGAGGGTCTCGATTGCCTCGAAGCTCTCGTCGGCGAGCTTGAACTTCTTCCTCAGCCGCTTGATGTGGCTGTCGATCGTGCGGTCGTCGACATAGACCTGATCGTCGTAGGCGGCATCCATGAGCGAGTCGCGGCTCTTCACGATCCCCGGCCGCTGCGCGAGCGACTGCAGGATCAGGAATTCGGTAACCGTCAGCGTGACGGGCTTTCCGTCCCAGGTGCAGGCATGCCGGTCCGGGTCCATGAGCAGCTTGCCGCGCTCGATGATCTTGGAGGCTTCCGTCTGGGGCTGGCTGCCGTCCCTCGAGCTGACCCGGCGCAGCACGGCCTTGACCCGCTCGACGAGGAGCCGCTGCGAGAACGGCTTCTTAATGAAGTCGTCGGCTCCCATCTTGAGGCCGAACAGCTCGTCGATCTCGTCGTCCTTCGAGGTCAGAAAGATGACCGGCAGGTCGCTCTTCTGGCGGATGCGGCGGAGAAGCTCCATCCCGTCCATGCGCGGCATCTTGATATCGAAGATGGCGACATCGGGAGGCGTGTCCTGCAGACCCTGCAGGGCCGCCGCTCCGTCGGCGTATTTCTGAACTTGATAGCCCTCGGCTTCGAGGGTCATTCCTACCGACGTCAGAATGTTCCGATCGTCGTCGACAAGTGCGATCGTCGGCATCTTTCTATTCATCCGGTGATTGATCCCAGGTGCGCATAAGTATCGAACTAGAACAAAATGTGGCAGTCATGTTATCCGCGAAGGCCTAATGGAGGTGAAGAAACCAGTGCCCGGACGCGGCTTTTCGGGTCCCGAAGCGCGCCTGCTCCTCAGGAGAGAGCGCCATGCCACCATTGCGACATTAGACCGGGAAACCGGCTATCCATATGCGTCGCTGGTGAATTTTGCAACCGACCTGGCCGGATTTCCGGTCATTTTCATATCGAGGCTCGCCCGGCATACCGCGAATCTGCTCGATAATCCCCAGGGGAGCCTCTTGGCGTGCGGATCCCCGCCCGCTCGAGGCGACATGCTGACCGGCTCTCGCGTCACGGTGATCGGCAATTTCGAGCCGGTGGCCCGCCAGCTCGTCGCCGAACGTTACGGAGATCATCATCCGGCCGCTCGCATGTACTTGAATTTCGAGGACTTTTCGTTCTGGAAGCTACACCCGAGGCTCGTCCATGGTATCGCGGGCTTCGGCCGGATCGAAACTCACGAGCCGGAGCGCGTGTTCCTCGATGAGCAAGCAGTGGCCGATTTTGCCGAGCTTGCCGCGAGCGCCCGAGCGCATCTCAATGAGGATCACCGGAAAGCGGTGCGATCTCTCATTCCGAAGCTTCTCGGATGGGCCGAGGATGATTGGCGAGTAACGTCCATCGATCCCGACGGCGTGCTGCTCGAAGCTGCAGGCGATGTAAGGCGCATCGATTTGGGGCGTGTCGCCCTCACTGCGGACGAGTTGCGTGCGGCGTTCGTTCAACTCGTGAGGGGCGAGCAGTTCTGATTATATAATCTCATTTCCTGATGTCCAATTTCGCAAGGGCGCGATCGAAAGCCACCCTTTTGAGAGATTTCCTGTTGCCGATTGCCCTCGCCGCCCTTAGCGTTTGGTGGAACTCCGGGGGTCAATCCTGCCTTAAGGTTCACCATCTTCTCGGATCGAATGGGGTCGCGGCTTGAACACCATCCTGTCTCTCGATCGTGTAAATAATCGGCTGAACCTGTCGACCGCCTGTCTCTACGAGCAGGCCGTGGCAAGACAGGAAGGAATTGTGACCGATCATGGGGCGCTGGCGGTCTCGACTGGGCGGCACACGGGACGGTCGGCAAACGACAAGTTCATCGTGCGCGATCCTGCCACTGAGCGGACCGTCTGGTGGGAGAACAACCGTGCATTGTCGCCTGGCGCCTTTGCCCAACTCAAATCGGATTTCCTCGCTCATGCCGCAAGCAAGGAGCTTTTCATCCAAGATCTCTTCGGCGGCGCCGATCGCCGCCATCGAATCGCGGTGCGAGTCGTCTGTGAATATGCCTGGCACGCCCTGTTCATCCGCCATCTGCTGATCAGGCCCAAATGCGAAGAGCTCGAGCGCTTCGCTCCCGATCTGACGATCATCGACCTGCCGAGCTTCAAGGCCGATCCCGAGCGCCATGGCGTGCGATCCGAAACCGTCATCGCCATCGACCTCGAGGCCCGCCTCGTGCTGATCGGCGGCACGGAATATGCGGGGGAGATGAAGAAATCGGTCTTCTCGGTGCTGAACTATCTGCTGCCCGAGAAGAGCGTGATGCCGATGCATTGTTCGGCGAATGTAGGGTCGAAGGATGACACGGCTATCTTCTTCGGACTGTCGGGGACCGGCAAGACCACGCTTTCCGCCGATGCCGGGCGCACCCTCATCGGTGATGACGAGCATGGCTGGTCCAAGGACGGGGTCTTCAACTTCGAGGGCGGGTGCTATGCCAAGGTGATCCGCCTCTCGGCCGAGGCCGAGCCCGAAATCTACGCCACCACGAGACGGTGGGGGACGATCCTCGAGAACGTGGCCGTCGATGCCGCCTCGCGCGCGGTCGACCTCGACGACGGGCGGGCGACCGAGAACACGCGGGCCGCCTATCCTCTGGACTACATCCCGAATGCGAGCGCGAGCGGCGTCGCCCCGGCGCCCAAGACCATCATCATGCTGACCGCCGACGCGTTCGGGGTCATGCCGCCCATCGCCAAGCTGACGCCATCGCAGGCGATGTACCACTTCCTTTCGGGCTATACCGCGAAAGTTGCGGGAACCGAGCGCGGCATTACCGAACCGCAAGCCACGTTCTCGACCTGCTTTGGCGCGCCCTTCATCCCGCGCCACCCGCAGGTTTACGGCGAGATGCTGCGGGACCTCATCGCGCGTCATCGCGTATCCTGCTGGCTCGTGAACACGGGCTGGACCGGGGGTCCCTATGGCATCGGCCATCGCATGCCGATCAGGGTCACGCGCACGCTCCTCAACGCGGCGCTCGACGGCAGCTTGATCGGCGCTCCGATGCGGACCGATCCCTATTTCGGGTTCGAAGTGCCGGCCGCCGTCGAGGACATCGAATCTTTCATCCTCACCCCGCGGGAGACCTGGTCCGACAAGCGTGCCTATGATGCGCAGGCCCGCCGCCTGGTCGACATGTTCGTCGCCAATTTCGCGAAATTCGAGAAGGGAGTGGGCGCCGAGGTGCGCGCTGCCGCCCCGGACTTCCGAGTTGCCGCCGAATAGGCACCCCCTGTGGCGGGTCATGATCCCGACACGATTGCCTCCCAGGGATCGACCCCGGCCGCATCGCGTTTCGCAGACTTAAGCCGGGCTTAACGCAAGGAAGTCGATGCTGGCCTCGGGTCCGGCGAAGCCGTCGCCGGGAGGGGCACAACGGATTGTTCAGCAGGAAGTCTCCACGCCACGAGCGCCGCGAGCCGTCTCTTTTCCAAGGTGGCCGGCCCGCAAGGCGGGCGCCGCAAGCTCCGAAGCAGAGACGGCGGCGGTCGTTTCTGCTCGGGGCCTTCTCCGTCCTGTTCAGGCTTGGGGTATTCGCGGTCATCATCGCGGGGCTCGGATTTGCCTACATCTGGTCGTCTCTCGATCAGAAGGGTCTTCTTCAGATCCCGGAGCGGGAGCCGGGCATCATGCTCGTGGCCGCGGACGGAACCGCGCTTGCCGAACGGGGCGCGTTCTTCGGCGACGAAGCGCGGCTCTCGGAATTGCCGGCCTATGTGCCCGAAGCGGTGATCGCGATCGAGGACCGGCGGTTCCGCTCTCATTTCGGCGTCGATCCGATTGGCCTCATTCGCGCGCTTGCCGAAAATTTCCGGGCGGGCCACGTGGTCCAGGGCGGTTCGACGCTGACCCAGCAATTGGCCAAGAACCTCTTCCTCAAGCCCGACCGGACGATCCAGCGCAAGCTTCAGGAAATCGTTCTGGCGATCTGGCTCGAGTCGCATTTTTCGAAGGACGAACTCCTTCAGCTCTATTTGAACCGCGTCTATTTCGGCGGCGGCGCGGTTGGGATCGAGAAGGCAGCCCAGACCTTCTTCGGGAAATCGGCGCGCGAGGTGACGCTTGCCGAAGCGGCCATTCTCGCCGCGGTCCTCAAGGCGCCCACCAACTACAACCCGCTCACTCACCCCGATGCCGCCAATGCGCGCGCCCGCGAGGTCTTGAGCGACATGGTGGAGGAGGGCTTCATCACCGGCGGCGAGGCCATCCAGGCGATCGAAGAGCCTGCTTCGCTCAAGGCCTCGGACTACGTGCCTGCTACGCAGTACGTGGTCGATTACGTTCTCGAAACTCTCCCGTTGCTGGTCAAGGATTACGACCGCTCGATTGTCGTCGAAACCACGATCGATCCCAACCTGCAGGCGGTCGCGGAACGGTCGTTGAGAAGGCGCTTGAGCGAAAACGGCGCAAAGCTTGGCGCTTCCCAGGCGGCGTTCGTGATGCTCGATCCCTCAGGGGGGATCAAGGCGCTCGTCGGCGGCAAGTCCTACGTGAAGAGCCAGTTCAATCGGGTCACCAAGGCGAAACGCCAGCCCGGGTCGGCATTCAAGCCGTTCGTCTATCTGACCGCGATCGAGCACGGCTATACGCCCGACTCCGTCGAGATCGACGAGCCGGTGAGCATCGGCGGTTGGGAGCCCGAGAACTACAAGCATAAATACTTGGGTCCGGTGACGCTCACGACGGCACTCGCCCAATCCATCAATTCGGTCGCCGCCAAGCTCGCCTATGCCGTGTCGCCTCAGGCGGTGATCGCGACGGCGCACCGGCTCGGTATCACGTCCGAGCTCGCCGAGAACGCGTCGATCGCACTCGGCACCTCCGAGGTGACCCCGCTCGAGCTGACCGCCGCGTTCACTCCCTTCGCCAATGGCGGAGCACCCGTCCAGCCGTTCATCGTGACCCGAATCTCGACCCGCGACGGCGAGGTTCTCTACGAGCGGCACGCCGAAGGCTTGGGGCAGGCCGTCTCCACCTATGATCTCGGAGCCATGAACAAGATGATGCGCGCCGTCGTGACCGACGGCACCGGCCGCGATGCGCAGTTCGGCGAGTTCAACATCGGCGGGAAGACCGGGACCAGCCAGGATTATCGTGACGCCTGGTTCATCGGCTACACCGCCCAATATGTTGCTGGCGTATGGGTCGGCAACGACGACAACTCACCGATGAAGCGGGTGACCGGTGGCTCGATTCCGGCGGTCATCTGGAAGGATGTGATGTCGGAAGCCCATCTCAGCCTTCCGCATCTGCCGCTTCCGGGGGAGGGTGAGCCTGCTGAGCAAAGCCTCGGACCGCTTGCCGTCAACCAGAACCAGGATCTCGACCCGGGAGACAAGCGTGA
>JBJMRA010000075.1:0-6321 GCA_045802365.1 Hyphomicrobiales bacterium
GTGGAGCCCTTTAGGAGCGATCGATTCATCAGATCGACCGCGGATTGCCCCATCAAGACGTCGGCGCGACGCGCAGCGTCGTATCTAGCGAGGAGCATGGGGCTGCCCGCGTCTTCGCCCCCAATGAGCGCCTTGCCGATCAGCCCCGCAGCCGCTTCGGCGTCGCGCAAGGACATGTTGAGGCCCTGCGCCCCGATCGGAGGCAAGACATGGCCCGCCTCGCCGATCAACAGTACCCGGTTTCGGCCGAGAGCGCTCGCGCGCATTCCCGATATCGGAAAGAGACCGCGCGGGCCAAGCTCGCCGATCCGGCCGAGGTCGCCGTGGGAAGCGGCCTGTATTTCGGCGCAAAGCGCCGGTTCGCTCAAGCCGAATAGTGCTTCGGCCCGCTCGGGTTGTTCCATCCACACGAGGGAGGAGCGGCCGCCTGGGAGCGGTACGGTCGTGAACGGGCCCGCCTGCTTGTGGTACTCCGTCGAGGTGTCGCGGTGGGCGGCCGAGTGGCCGAAGCTCAGCACCAGGGCGGACTGATCGTAGGTCCATTCTCGCGCGGAGATCTCGGTCGCGCGGCGCATGATCGAATTGCATCCGTCGGCGGCGAGAACCACCGGGGCTGAAAGCTCGCGCCCATCAACGAGGGCGACGAGAGCATGGCCGTTCGCGAGCTTCAGGCTGCAGGCTTGGGTTCCCAAGAGCTCGATGCCGAACGCTTTCGCGGCGCGGCCGAGGCTCGAACACAAGGCCGCAAGCGGCACATTCCAACCGAACGCCTCTTGGCCGATCTCCTCGACCGAGAATACGAGTTCGGGAGCACGGAAAGGCGATCCCGTGTCGTCGATGATCCTGAGCTTCCGCAAGGGCGCCGAAAGGACTTGCAGATCGGCCGGCCAGAGCTCGAGCCCGGCCAGAAGGCGCAATGCAGGGAGCATCAGCGCTACCGTCCGCGCATCAACGCCGGTGGGATCGAGCCGCCCAACGAGGGCCGTTCTGGCCCCGGCGTGGGCCAGGAGGCAGGCCGCCGTCAGCCCCGCCGGACCGGCCCCCACGACGACCGCATCGAACGTGTCCGTCATTCCGAGTAGAGCTTCGGAACCATGCGATTTCCCTTCAAGCGAAACCGACGCCGGGCTAGCAGTAGCGGGTGGACTTGGTACTTCGCCAGATCTCGAGCCGGACGCGGGTCATTCTCTGGACCTGCTTCATGCTTCTGATCCTCCTGGCGGCGGGCTCCCTTCTTCAGACGCGCGCGAGATTCATGTCGTGGCCGGATTTTTTAGCGACGCTTTGCGGTCCGAGCTCCGCGGGCGCTCTTCCGAGCTTTGCCCAAGCGTTCGCGATGTGGACTCTCATGGTGCTTTCGATGATGCTCCCGTCCGCCGCGCCGATGCTCTCGACCTATCTCGACATTGCCGAGGCGGCGGGCGCGAAACGGATGAGCGTGGCGTCTCCCTTCCTGCTGGTCACGGGCTACATCGCCGTGTGGCTCTCCTTCGCGCTCGCGGCGGCTCTCCTCCAGGGAATGGTCGGTCCGATGCCATCGCGCTCGATCGGAGGCGGGCTGTTGATCGCGGCGGGGGCGTACCAGTTCACGCCGATCAAGCATGCCTGCCTATCGAAGTGCCGCCAGCCGATGACATACTTCCTTTCGAACTGGACGGATCGTGCGTGGGGGGTGTTCCGCTCCGGCCTCGATCTTGGTCTTCTGTGCCTTGGGTGCTGTTGGGCGGTCATGCTCCTTGCGTTCGGAGGAGCGAGCATGAATATTCTCTGGATGGCGCTGATCGGCGCTGCCACCATTCTCGAAAAGACGCTTGCCCGGCCGCACGCTCTCGTCTGGGGGATCGGTGTCGGGCTGACGGCGGCGGGAGCTGCGATCTTGGCTGGAGCCTGAGCGATCATGGTTGCGAACGCGCCTTGGCACATCAAAGGCGAGCTCATGCTCTCATGCAATTGCACGGTGTTCTGCCCATGCGTCCTGTCGCTCGGCAAGCATCCGCCGACCGAAGGTTATTGTCAGACGTGGGGCGGGATCAGGATCGACGATGGCCGGCACGCCAATACCGACCTGAGCGGCCTCAAGCTCGGCCTCATGATCGAAATTCCCGGGCAGATGAGCCGCGGCAACTGGACCGCCGGGGTCTACATCGGCAACGAGGCCGATGTTTATCAGGTCAAGGCGCTGACGCGCATCATGTCGGGGCAGGCGGGCGGCACGACGCGGCTCCTGTCCATCCTGGTCGGGCGGTTTCTCGGCGTGTGGCAAGAAGACATCACGTATGAGACCGACGGCGATGTTCGCCGCTTCGCCATCCCGAAGATCATCGAAGGGGAGATCGCGCCGATCGCGGGCAGGGAGCCCGGGCGCCACACGATCATCGAGAACAGCCAATACTGGATCGGCCCCGAGATCATCGTCGCCGAAGCGCGGAAGAGTCGCTTGCGTGCGCATGGCCGTAACTGGGATTTCCGTGGCCGGTCCGCCGAGATCTGCCGGCTCGATTGGAAAGGCCCCTGATCCAGATGGCAGGCGCCCTCTCAGCTGTGAGATCGGCGGCGCGCACGCTCGTGCCTCACCTCATCCTCATTCTCTTCTCGGCCTCGATATTGCTGCCGCTCATCTGGCTCGCACGCGTGGCACTGACCGACAAGCTCACCGCCTATCAAATTCCGCCGCAATGGGCTCCGCTCAGGCTCGACAACTTCGTCGAGATCTTCGTCAACTACAATTTCGCCCGGTATTTCCTGAACAGCATGGTCGCGGCGATCGGATCGACTGCCGTCGCCCTGCCGCTCGCGACCGCGATGGCCTATGCCTTCGCCCGTCACAACACCGGCGGTGCTGCGCTCCGCCTCGCAGTGCTCGCAAGCCAGATGCTGCCGCCCGTCATCCTCGTCCTGCCCATGTATTCGCTCTTTCTCATGTCGCATCTCATCAACACCTGGGCAGGTCTCATCATCGCGCATCTTGCGATCAACATCCCGTTCCTCGCATGGATGCTCGTCGCCTTCTTCTACGGCGAGATCGAGCAGCTTGAGCAGGCGGCTCGCATCGACGGCGCCACGCGGTTCCAGGCCTTTCTGTACGTGGCCGTGCCCGTCGCAGCGCCGGGCCTCCTCGCCGCCGGACTCTTGGCCTTCATCCTGAGCTGGAACGAATTTCTTTTCGCGCTCATCCTGACCGGCAAGTCCACGAACACGCTACCCGTCGGCCTTGCGGGGTTTCAGACGCAGCGCGGCGTCGACATCGCGCTGCTTTCAGCCGCCACGATGGTGTCGATCGTCCCGGTCCTCGTGCTGCTGCCGTTCATGCGCCGATACCTGATCAAGGGAATTTCGCTTGGAGCGCTCAAGTGAGCCGCTCATAATCCGGCGCCGTCACAGAAGAAGGAGGAACCCATGAAGAGATTGATGCTGAGCGCCTGTTTCGTGGCGATAGCGTGGGCGGGAGCCCAAGCCGCAAGCACGGTCCACATCCTGATGGAGAACGTGCCCGATACCCGTTACGTCCAGGACCTCATCCCCGAATTCAAGGCGCAGACCGGCATCGATGTCGACATCGAGGCGATCAGCTACATTGACATGCACTCGAAGCTCGTTCCACAACTCTCGTCGCCAGAAGGCAGCTATGACGCGATCGTGGTCGACTTTTACTGGGTGGCCGAATTCACGCAGGCCGGATGGCTCATGCCGCTCGACGATCTCATCAAGCGCGACAACGTCGACACGAGCGTCTACCTACCGTCGCTCATGAACCTGGTCGGCAAGGTCAACGGCACCACCTACATGTTGCCGTTCTACAACTACTCGATGGGAATCATCTATCGGAAGGACCTTCTCAATGATCCCAAGGAGAAGGAGGCGTTCAAGGCGAAGTATGGCATCGATCTCAAGATCCCGGCCACCTGGGACGAGTATCGCAAGCAGGTCGAGTTCTTCTCGCGCGACACAGACGGTGACGGCAAGATCGACTTCTTCGGCACGGTCAATCAAGGCCAGCGCGGCGACTGCATCTCCATGCAGTGGTCGAACTATCTCTATGCCAACGGCGGCAAATACCACGACGCCAACTGGAAGGCGACGTTCGACGGCGATGCGGGCGTGAAAGCCGTGAACGACTTCAAGGATGACATTGCCAAGCACGGGCCGACCGGCGCCGAGAGCTTCTGCTTTGATGAGTCCTCGAACGTGTTCGGGCAGGGGAAAGCCTATAGTTTCGTGACCTTCAACATCCTGCTCTCGGGCTTCGATGACCCGAAATCCTCCCAGGTCGTCGGCAAGGCCGGGATCGCGCCGAACCCCGGAGGCGGCCTCAACGGCGGCTGGGGCTGGGCGATCCCCAACTCGAGCCCCGACAAGGAAGCGGCCTGGACCTTCATAAAGTGGATCGAGTCGAAGGGGGCGGTGAAGAAGCGCGCGCTCGCCGGCGGAGCCCCGACGCAAGCCTGGGTGTTCGACGATCCGGAAGTTGTCGCCAAGCGTCCCGAGATGGGGGAGCTCAAGACGCTCGTCGCGACCGCTCAGGAGTTCCCCACCTTCACCTATACGGTCGACTTCGTCGAAAGCCTCGGACGCGAGCTCAATCTCGCGGTCACCGGCCAGAAAGACGCCAAGGAGGCGCTGACAGTCGCGGCCCAGGACTTCAATAAACTTGCCGCCAAAGCGGGGCTTCAGAAATAGCAAGAGCACGGGTCTGTCGAGAAGCGGATTAATGAGCCTGTCGCCCAAGGTCCTCGTTCATCCGATCCAATCCAAACCTCGTCACCCCGGCTTTTCGCCGCGGCTTGCGCCGGGATGACGAGGGGAGCGATTGGGACCGGGCCCTTGCTTTAGACCGGCTTCTCCAAGGGACGAGCGATGACAAGAGGCGCAGCGCTGGTCGGAATGGCAGGTCAGAAACCCCGCGTGTCGCTCGCCGAAGCTGACAGGCGCTTCGGTTGGTTGATGACCGCGCCGGGTCTTTCCGCCCTCGTGTTGATCGTGTTGTTTCCGCTCCTGTTCACGATCTTCACGAGCGGGTTCGACTACACGCTGCTCCATCGAAGCTACGACACGTTTGTCGGTCTCGAGAACTACCGCTCGGCGTTCGGTGAAGGCTATTTCACCGAATCGCTATGGGTGACGCTCGAGTTCGTCGTTGCCGTCGTGATTCTGGAGTTCCTGATCGGTTTCACCGTCGCGCTCATGTTCGACGCCGTCCAACGGTTCAAGGACGTCTATTATCTCATTCTCCTCATGCCGCTGCTGATCAATCCCGTCGTCGTGGCACTGATCTGGAGGATGTTCCTTCATCCCGAGCTCGGCATCGTGAACTATCTGCTCAGCCTCATCGGCATCGGCCCGGTGAATTGGCTCGGTGACGTCCGGATCGCATTCTGGACGGTCGTGCTCGTCGACATCTGGCACCAGGTCTCCTTCATGATCATCCTGCTGATAGCGGGCCTCTCGGCATTGCCGCGCGAGCCCTACGAAGCCGCGCGTGTGGACGGGGCTTCGACGTTGCAGGCGTTCTTCCATATCACGCTGCCCCTGATGCGCCCGGTGATCGCCGTCACGCTGCTCATCCGACTGATCTTCGCGGTGAAGACGTTCGATCTCATTTTCATCATGACGCGGGGCGGGCCGGGCACCTCGACCGACCTCATCAGCTATTTCATCTACCGTTCGGCGTTCTTTGGCCTCAACGTCGGCCAGGCCTCGGCGATTTCAGTCCTGCTGCTCGTGATCGTGCTGGCCCTCACGGCCTATCTCTATCGTTACATGCGCTCGCTCGTCTGAAGCTCGCAGGCACGGGCTCAGCCGACGAATACGCCTCCCGTCGCGTTAACGGCCTCCCCGGTTATGAACCGGGCCATATCGCTCGCCAGGAATACCACGATATCCGCAACATCTTCGGGCTCCTCGAGACGCCCAAGCGGAGACATGGAAAGGTACTCGGCGCGCACCGCCTCGGGGGTCATTCCGCGGAGGCGTGCCTCCCAGATGACTTCGCGGTCCTGCATGCTCGTGCGCACCAGGCCCGGACAGACGCAGTTGGCTCTTATTCCCGATTTCGCGACCTCGCGCGCGAGCGCCTGCGTAAAGCCCACGACGGCGAACTTGCTCGCCGAGTAATGGGCGAGAAGGGGCGTGCCGAGCTTGCCGGCGAGGGAGGCCGTATTGACGATGACGCCCGGTTTGCCGATCGCGAGCCAATGACGAACCGCTGCCTGGTTGCTGAGGAACACGCCCTTGGCGTTCACCGCCATATGGGCGTCCCATTCGGCTTCGGTGAGATCAACGGTCCAGTTCATCGTCGAAATGCCGGCATTCGCGCAGAGGATA
>JBJMRA010000076.1:0-10959 GCA_045802365.1 Hyphomicrobiales bacterium
CGAGGAGGTAGATGGCGGCGACGGCGCGAACGGCTTCGGCAGGCGCGAGCTTGTCGATGCGCTCGCCGAAAGCGCGATTGCCGATCTGGTCATGATTCTGGATGAACGACACGAATGCCGTCGGGGGCAGCCCCGCGCTCGGCTCTCCCCGCACGCGTCCCCGGTAATGCATGATTTCACCCTGGAAGGTGAAACCTTCGGCGAGAGAGCGCGCGAGCTTCCCGATATTGCCTGCATAGTCCTGATAGTAGCCGGCGGCTTCGCCCGTCGCCGCCGTGTGCAATCCATGGTGTACGTCATCGTTCCACTGGGCGGAATAGAACATTGGCCGCCCGGCTGCGTCTCGCCGAAGCCAGCTCGCCTGGTTTTCTTCGTTCTCGAGCACGAGATGGAGATGCCGGTCTGGCAACACTTCGCGCAGATGCGCCGCAATATCATGAAGGAGATGCTTCTCGCTGTCGTCCTTTATCGCATGAACGGCGTCGAAGCGCAGACCGTCGAAGCGATATTCTTCGATCCAGTAGCGCGCATTGGATATGATCAGCTCACGGATCATATCCGATCCAGGGGCGTCGTAGTTGACTGCCGGACCCCACGGGGTCTTGTGGCCCTCGGTATAGATCGGGGCATAGGAGGGAAGGTAATTTCCTTCCGGCCCGAAGTGGTTGTAGACGACGTCCAGAATAAGCGCGATCTGCCGTTCGTGCGCCGCGTCGATGAGCGCTTTGAGGTCTTCCGGGCGCCCGTAGCTCGAGTCGGGAGCAAAGAGCAGCACGCCGTCGTATCCCCAATTTCTCTTTCCCGGAAAATCCGCGACGGGCATGAGCTCGATCGCGGTGACGCCGAGTGCGACGAGGTGATCGAGATGCTGAACAGCGGCGCGAAAAGTACCCTCGGGCGTGAACGCGCCGACATGCAATTCATAGATGACGCATGTCTCCCAGGGCCGTCCACGCCACACGGTGGTCCGCCATCGGTAGGCATGGGGATCGATGACCTCGCTTGGCCCATGAACGTCACGCGGCTGAAAGCGCGAGGCGGGATCCGGGACCTCGAGTCCGTCGGGCAGCACGAAGCGATAGAGAGTTCCGGGACCCGCTTCCGGCACGAGAATTGTGTGCCAGCCGGCACGCGAAGCCATCATAGCGAAGCGCATGTCCGGCTCATGGATGACAATGTCGATTCGTTCATGTTTCGGCGCCCACAGCCGGAAACGAACGCCGTCTGACACAATCTCGGTGCCGAATCTCATCTTTGGAGGAACGCAAGGGCTGGGACGGGGGCGTGGAAAGCAACTGAGTTGGACGTGAAGAGTTCCCGAAAATGAACTCTTTCCGGAGTGCCGCGTTGTCTCTGAGCTTGAGGGTCGAATCCATGCACAATCCAGAGGGATTGGCCGCATCCCGGCCGGTCACGCCTGCCGTCTTCCAGAGGTCACGAGTGCGCGAGGGGCTCCCGTTTCCGCTCGGCGCCACCTGGGATGGGCTCGGCGTGAACTTCGCACTCTTCTCCGCGCATGCGACCAAAGTCGAGCTCTGTCTCTTCGACCAGCATGGCAACCGGGAGCTCGACCGTATCGAGCTGCCCGAATACACCGACGAAGTCTGGCATGGTTATCTGCCCGATGCGCGGCCCGGCCAGGTATACGGTTATCGCGTGCATGGCCCGTTCGACCCGAGAGCCGGCCACCGCTTCAATCCGAACAAGTTGCTTCTCGATCCCTATGCCAAGCAGATTGTGGGCGAGGTCAGGTGGAACCCGGCGCTCTTCGGCTACGACCTCTCCTCACCGGACAAGGACCTCTCCTTCGACGGGCGCGACAGCGCGCCCTTCATGCCGAAATCCCGAGTCATCGATCCTGCCTTCACCTGGGGCAGCGAGCGGCATCCTCGCACGCCCTGGGAGCAGACGATCATCTACGAAACGCATCTGCGCGGCTTCACGATCCGGCACCCGGCCGTACCTCAGGATCAGCGAGGCACATTTTCCGGGCTGATGCATCATCAGGTCGCAAGCTACATCCGCGAGCTCGGGGTGACGGCGATCGAGCTCTTGCCCGTCCAGGCTTTCGTCGACGATCAGCATCTCATCCACAAGGGCCTCAGGAACTATTGGGGCTACAACACGATCGGCTTCTTCGCGCCCCAGCCACGCTATCTCGCGACACCGTTCGTAAACGAAATCAAGGAGATGGTGGCGCACTATCACAACTCGGGGATCGAGATCATCCTCGATGTCGTCTACAACCACACGGCTGAAGGCAACGAGCTCGGGCCGACGCTTTGCTTCAAGGGCATCGACAACGCGTCCTATTACCGTTTGGCGCCCGAGCCGCGCTACTACATCAACGATACGGGCACCGGCAACACGGTGAATCTGAGCCATCAGCGCGTGCTGCAGATGGTCGCCGATTCGCTCCGCTACTGGGCGCAGGACATGCGCGTCGATGGTTTCAGGTTCGATCTTGCGACGATTCTCGGGCGAGAGCCTTACGGGTTCGATGAGGGCGGCGGTTTTCTCGACGCATGCCGGCAAGATCCGATCCTGAGCCAGATCAAACTCATCGCCGAGCCGTGGGACTGCGGTCCCGGCGGCTACCAGGTGGGCGGTTTTCCGCCGGGCTGGGCGGAGTGGAACGACCGCTTCCGGGATACTGTCCGGGCCTTCTGGAAGGGCGATGAAGGCAAGCTCGCGGAATTCGCGACGCGACTCACCGCCTCGGCCGATCTCTTCAACCGGCGCGGCCGCAAACCGACGGCATCGGTGAACTTCATCACGTCCCACGACGGCTTCACGCTCAACGATCTCGTGTCCTACAACGAAAAGCACAACGAGACGAACGGCGAGGACAACCAGGACGGCCATAATAACAATCTCTCCTGGAATCACGGCGCCGAGGGTCCGACCGACGATCCTGACATTCGCTCCCTTCGGCTCCGTCAAATGCGCAACATGTTGGCGACCGTGCTCTGCTCTCAGGGCACGCCGATGATCCTTGCCGGCGACGAGTTCTGCCGCACCCAGCGCGGGAACAACAATGCCTACGCGCAGGACAACGAGATCGGCTGGACCGATTGGGCTGCAATCGACGAGGATGGGCGCGCCCTCGTCGAGTTCACGCGCCGCCTGATCCACATCCGCAAGAACCAGCCCATGTTGCGGCGTGGTCGGTTTCTCACCGGAGCCTACAACCAAGAGCTTGAGATCAAGGACGCGACCTGGCTTGCGCCCTCAGGCGTCGAGATGACGTCCGAGCAGTGGCAGGACTCGAATGCGCGCTGCCTTGGGCTCGTGCTCGACGGCCGGGCCCAGCCGACCGGCATCAGGCAGCGCGGCTCCGATCGCACGTTGTTCCTGATCGTGAATGCTCATCATGAGAAAGTCGCCTTTAAGCTTCTGAGCTGGCCGGGAGGAAGGGCCTGGCGCTGCCTCATCGACACGAATTTGCCCGAAACCGACGATGGGCGAGAGATAGTCTTTGACGCGCAACATGTCGTCGAAGGCCGATCGCTGCTCCTTCTCGAGCTCGTGTCCGAGCGGGGTTCCAGCCCTTAGCGTCCGGACGCGGCCGTCGGAACCGGTGGCGTTCGCAGGCGTTGTGATTATGCCCGCTTACGTGGAGAGAGAACGTGATGAACTCTCGAACGGACCGTTCGTTGCTTTTGCTGCTCGGCGCCGCGATCTTATTGGGTGCAATCGCGGCCTTCAGTTCGACCCCGGCTGAGGCCCCGGTGAGAGTTAATGCCCCGAGACGAAAACAACGCAACCGCAAGCCGTTGAGACCGGCCATTTCCCCGGAAGACCCAGCGGCCAGCGCACCGTCCCAGGCAACGGGGGTCGTGAGGTCGGCCGGGCCCGAGAGCACGAGGTCGGACGAGGGCGATTGGGACAAGGTCGACCAGGCGTCCGACGAATCGTTTCCGGCGAGCGATCCTCCCAATTACACGCCTTCCCACGCCTGAGCGGGAGGGGAACCCGCAGCGGGGGTTCCGCCTTCTCCAAAGGAGGCCCGCTGAACGCCGGGTTCGCGGGGTAGCTCGTATCGAATTCAAGTCGAACAGGAGATCAGCATGAAGAAGATGGTATTTTCCGCGGTTTCGGTTGCCGCGCTTATGATGGCCGGAGTGGCATTCGCCCAGGACACGTCGACGACCACGAACAATGCCAACCAGGGCACGACCACGACGATGCCGTCGACTACCGATCAGAATAGCGCCCAGACGACCAAGACGCCGTCGACGACCGACAAGAATACTGCTCAGACCACGACGACCCAGTCGGGTGCCTCCGGTCTCACCGTCAGTGGCATCGACGCCAACAACGTCATGATGGCGTCCAACATGATCGGAACGACCGTCTACAGCACCAACAACGAGAATGTCGGCGACATCAACGACATCATTATCGGCAAGGATGGCCGTGTAGAAGGCGTTGTGATCGGCGTCGGTGGATTCCTGGGCTTGGGCGAGAAGGACGTCCTCCTTCCGCTCGACCGGGTTCAGTTCAGCCGCGACGACAACAACAATCAGCGGCTGGTTATTGCCAGCACCAAGCAGGACCTGGAGAACGCTCCCGCGTTCGACCGGACCCGCTTCATGACCGGCAGCAGCACGACCACGACGACCACCGGAACCGGCACCACGACCACCACCGGGACCGGCACGACTACCGGCCAGTAATCCTCTTCGCGATGGCTCGGAAATGGGGCGGGCGACCGCCCCATTCTTTTTGGCCGGAGACCCCCGCGTCTTCGTAGCACTTGCCTCCGGCGCACTCTGCCGGGTAGGCAGAAGTTGAAGTGCTTGATCCTTCTCCCCCGAGTTCTTCATGGGCATCGTTGCAAAGCTGAGGCTCGTCGCCTTCCTTGCGGCCCGCAGCCTTGCCTCAAATCCCAATCGGCCGTGTTCTCTCGAGGAGCGGTTGGCAGCATTCCCCCAAGGGCGTGCCCCCGTCGATTTGCCCGCCGTCATCAGATGGAACGCACAACACATTCCCTATATCGAAACCGAACGCGACGATGATCTCGCCTTCTGCTTCGGCCTCGTGCACGCCCATCTGCGGCTTGGACAGGTAGAACTGCTGCGCCGGATTGCCTACGGGCGCCTCGCCGAGCTCGCGGGAGCGGCCCTGGTTCCCTTCGATCACATGCTGCGCGCGCTAGATTTTCCGCGCGCGGCCGCCGACATGCTCGCCGCCATGCCGGAGAAAACGCTTGCCTGGCTCGACGCCTTCACCCGCGGCCTCAACTGCTACGTGACCTCGCTCGACCGTCTGCCTCACGAGCTCGATCTCCTCGGGATCGAGCCCGAGCCGTGGCGGGTCGAGCATGTGGCGGCAATCGGCCGGCTTTCGGCGGTCGATGTTGATTGGCCGGTGTGGGTTCAGCTCTTGAAGCATCATGACGATCCCAACTGGCCGACCTTGTGGACGAGCCTCGTTCAGACGGACGCAAGCCTCGCGGCTCTGCCCGAATTGAATGACGGAGCGGCGGCATTGTCGAGGGCTGTGGCCGGCATCGCCCGAACCGGCAGCAATGCGATGGCGATCGCCGGCCAGCTGACCGCGAGCGGCAAGCCGATCCTGGCGGCCGATCCGCACCTACCCATCACTGTGCCTAACACGTGGCTTCTCGCGGGCGGGCGCTCCCCTGGCTTCCACGCCGTCGGCATGATGATTCCGGGCTTGCCGTTCATCGCTTCGGGGCGGAACCAATGGATCGCATGGGGCGGAACCAGCATGCACGCCGCGACCAGCGACCTCGTCGATGTCTCGGACTTCGCGCCCGAGGAGTTCACCGTTCGCACTGAAACCGTCAAGGTGCGCTGGGATCGGCCGCGGCGGATCGAGATCCGCGAGAGCCGGTACGGACCGGTCGTCACCGATTGCAAAGTCCTCAAGACCCGAAAGCGGCTGGCGCTGCGCTGGCAGGGCCATCGCACCAGCGACGAATTCACCGCCATGCTCGACATCAATCGCGCCAGCACGTGGCAGGAGTTCGCCTCCGCCGTCGAGCGGTACTCCGTTCCGGCCCTCAACATGGTGTACGCGGACGAAAACGGAAACATCGGCCGCCTGATGGCGGCGGGGCTTCCGGTCAGGCCAGGCGGGCTGCATCCGGATATTGTCGTTCCTCCGGTCCCCGAGCGCGACTGGGCGGGCGTCGCGACCAGCCGGCATTTGCCTCAGGCCTTCAATCCCAACGAGGGCTATATCGTCTCCGCGAACGATCGCCCGATCGAGGGCGCGATGCAGGTCGGTCATTTCTTCTCGGCCGTCGACCGGGTGGTACGCATGCGCACCCTGATCGAGAGCCTCAAGCCCATCGAGCCGTCCGACATCAAACGGTTTCATCAGGACGTGATGGTCCCCTCCACGCTCGATCTCCGCGATGTCCTCGTCAAGGCGGCCGAGCGTCTGAAACGCATGACTCCCAAACAATGGAAGGTCCTCGCGGCCCTGAAAGCCTGGAACGGTCAGTATGCCGCGGATTCAGTCGGAGCTTTGGCCTTCGAGCTTCTTCTCCACCGCTTCGCGGTCCGGCTTTATCGCGGCACCGTCAAGCTCGCCGCCTACAGCGCGCTCTGGAACCCATACGAGCTCATGCGCGACGATATCGCGGGCGCCGATGAGAAGGTGCTGAACGGCCTCATCAGTCGGGCGCTGACGGAGGCGTCGCGCGGGATGTCGCGCTATGGGCGATGGGGCGGAATGCACCGGTTGAAATTGAGGCACATGTTCAATGCGGTACCGGTCATCGGCAGGCGCTACCGTTACGCCGACCTTCCGGCGGCAGGCGCGAGCGAGACCTTGATGAAGACCGCGCATCCGAGCAGCGATCGCCGTCACGCCGCGATCTATGGGGCCAACGCCCGCCAGATTTGCGATCTTTCGGACATCGACAACAACTCCTTCGTGCTGCTCGGCGGCCAGGACGGCTGGCTCGGCAGTTCCACCTTTCTCGATCAGTTGCCCCTCTGGCGCGAGGGCCGGTACATCCGGATACCGATGCGCGCAGAGACCATCGCCCGTGATTTCCCGATCGTTCACAGGCTCGAGCCGGTAGCCGACCAGAATCGGCGATGATCGATGCCACGCCGCTCCTCAAGCTCTACGCGCGCCATCGGCTGAATGCTCTTGCGCGGCAGGACCCGGTGGCCGCTCAGGAGCGGGTGCTGCTGGGGCTCCTCCGGCGAGCAAAGCGCACGCGCTTCGGCCGCGACCATGGCTTCGAGAGCATCCGTACGGTCGCCGAATACCAGCGGCGCGTGCCGCTTCGCACCTACCATGATTTCTGGCGCGAATACTGGGGAAGCGATTTCCCGCATCTTCAGGACTGCACATGGCCGGGGCTCATCCGCTACTTCGCGGACACTTCGGGTACGACGAGCGGGGTGCGCAAACACATCCCGGTGTCGCGCGCGATGCTGTCGAGCAACACGCGCGCGGCATTCGATCTCTTCGTTCACCATCTGGCGCACCATCCGGCGAGCCGTCTGCTCGCCGGCAAGAACTTCATTCTTGGCGGCAGCACGGCGCTCATCGAGGCGGCTCCGGGCATCTATCACGGCGACCTGAGCGGCATCATGGTGAATGAGGTTCCCGGCTGGGCGCGGCGATTCGCTTTTCCGCCGCCCGAGCTTGGCCGCGAACACGATTGGGAGAAGAAGACCACCCGTCTCGCTGAGCTGTCGCTCGGTGAAGACATCAGGAGCTTCGGCGGCACGCCGAGCTGGGTTCTGCTCTTCATCGACAAGCTCTTGGCGCTTCGCCCCGGCGCCCGGACGCTGGCTGATGTTTATCCCCATCTCGAGCTCTTGGTGCATGGCGGGGTGGATTTCCGCCCCTACCGGGCCATGTTCGAGCGCCTTCTCGAGGGCGGTTCCGCCGAGCTTCGCGAGGTCTATCCGGCGAGCGAGGGGTTCATCGCAATTGCCGATCGCGGCTCCGGCGAAGGGTTGCGGCTCCTCGTCGATAACGGCCTCTTCTTCGAGTTCGTGCCGGCGGAAGAGCTCGACGCGACGCGGCCGACCCGCCATTGGGTCGGCGATGTCGAGACCGGAGTTACCTATGCGGTCGTGCTCACCACCTGCGCGGGCCTCTGGAGCTACGTCCTCGGCGACACCGTCCGGCTCATCGACAAGCGGCCCGGCCGGCTGCTCGTCACCGGGAGGACCTCGCAGTTTCTTTCCGCTTTCGGCGAGCACTTGAGCGGCGAGCATGTCGCGAACGCGGTCACGGAAGCTGCGGCCGCGATCGGAACGGGGATTGCCGATTATACGGTCGGCCCCCTGTTCCCGACGCACGAAGGCGAGCGCGGCCGCCATCTGTTCATCGTCGAATTCATGCCGCCCGTAGACGAGGAGGCCCGTCTTGCGGGCTTCGCAGAGGCGGTCGACCGGTCGCTCAAGATGGCCAATCACGAATACGAGGAATATCGCCGGCACGACCACCAGATCGCCCCGCCGCGCATCCACCCCGCACCTTCGGGGACCTTTGCGCGCTGGATGGAGAGGCAGGGCAAATCGGGCGGCCAGCACAAGGTCCCCCGCATTCTCCGGGATCCCGATCAGTTGTTGGAACTGTTCTCCTTCGCGGGCGGAAAGCGGTAACCTCGATCCACCCTCACGGGCCGAGCTTCAGGCGCAAGTGAAGGAGAAGGATGATCGTTTTGGCATCCGAGATGGCGCGGCTCGCCATGAGCGACCACACCTTGGTAAACGGCATCTCCAAAACCTCGATCTCTTCGTTTTCGCTTTCCTTTCCTCCGCCCGCCGAAACTCGATCCGCTTCGGTGTATTCCGCGAGAAAGAGGGTCAAGCGCTCGGTATTGGAGCCGGGACTCAGATACGTCTGGGTCACGCGATCGAGCTTTTTCAGCCGAAAACCCAACTCCTCCTCGGCCTCTCGTCTCGCGCAAGTCTCGGGGTCGTCGCCATCGAGAAGGCCGGCCGCGGCCTCTATGAGCGGTTCCCGATTCCCCCGCAGGAAGGCCGGAAGCCGGAACTGCCGAACGAGGAGAACGGTGCCGCGCGCCGGATCATACGGGAGAACCGCGGCGCCGTCGCCATGGTCGTGAACTTCGCGGACGATGCGCTTGCGCTCGCCGGTCCTCGACGCATAGCCGATCGTGTATTTCTTGAGTGAGATCCATCCGCTCGAAAGCGTCTCGACTTTCTCGATGTCGATGTCTCTCATCCGTTCCGGCCCCTTTTCACCGCTTCGATGACCCGTGCATTTGACCCGAGCTCTTCGACATTGCGCCGGTTGCGGCGGCGCCAGTTGGGCCGGTCGCGATCCGTGCCGGGCACGTTGAGAGGCTCGGTCTCACCGTAGAGATCGTCGAGCTGCACGAGCATGAGCGTCGAGCCCGATCGCGCCACGAACTCGTGCGCAGCCACGAGCAGATCCTCCTCGCTTTCGCCCGCCTCCAGTCCCTCCCGTCGGACCGCCCTTACCAGCGCCTCGCGCTCGTCGACCGGCGCATCTCTCGACCAGCCGATGAAGGTCGGCAGGTCGTGCAAGCCGAGGCAGCTCGTCGAGAGATGCGGGTACGCATTTGGCGGACGGAACTCATCACCGTCCCGTTCGAACCACAGCACCCGGTAGGACAGGATGTGGGCGGCCGCGAGCGTCTGCCGCAACCCCTCCGGCACGGTCCCCAGATCTTCGCCGATGACCATGCACGAATGGCGGTGGCTTTCGATTGCGGTGACCGCGATCAACGCATCCATGGGAAATTTAACGTACGCGCCATCGCCGCCGGACGCCCCTTGGGGGATCCAGAATTGGCGCGCATAGCCGAGAATGTGATCGATCCTGAGCGCGCCTGCATGCCGCATGTTGGCCGAAATCGCCGAGATGAACGGATCGAAGCCGCGCTGTTCGAGCGCCCGCGGGATCTGCGGCGGCAGGTTCCAGATCTGCCCGTTACGCGCGAACGGATCGGGCGGTGCACCGAGCGACGCCCCGTTGGCGAAACACTCGGGATTGCTCCAGACCTCGCCGCCCTCAAAGGCCGTGCTAAGCGCAAAGTCGCGGTAAAAGCCGATCGACAGTCCCGCTGCGGCCGCGCGCTCGGCGGCGCGCGCGAACTGCCGCTCGGCGATCCATTGGAGCCAGAGATGAAAGCGAATCTCCTCGCGATGATCTTTGGCGAACCGCTGAAGATCGGAATTCGCGGGCCAACGCCGTTGCTCCGCAATTCCGAACACAGACGCGAGAGCCTCGAACAAACCATGCTTGTAAAATTCCTCCCCACCCTTGCTCACGAAGGACTCGAAATCGGCGCTGCCCGGGAATTCTGTAAACACCTCGCGCAGGATCGCCGCTTTGAGCTTCCATGCGCCGGAATAGTTTACATACGGCTCTGCGCTCAGCTCTTCCAATGCCCGGGACTGTTCGTTCGCCATTTGCAAGGCGCGTGGCAACGGCCATTCCGCCAACAAACCCGCGAGATCGATGTAGATCGGGTCGATGAACCGCCTGTCCGACGGCTGATAGGGGCTCACGCGATGCCGATCGCTCGGGAACAGGATGTGCATCGGATTGAGGCCGGCGACTACGCCGCCCGCGCGGGCTGACGCTTCGCCGAAGCGCGCAAGCGTTTCGAAGTCGCCGATCCCCCAGTCGCCTTCGTGGCGCAAAGCATAGAGATGAGCGGCAAAGCCGTACCGCTTCTGTGAGCCCGAGAGTTCGCTTGGAATATAACATGCGCTAGGCGCGACGATCAGGCGCGAGCGCTCGCCGGGCGCGTTCTCGAGCCAGCAATCGTAATAGCCGGCGGACAGTGGTGGCACCCGCAGGGGCTCGCCCGGCGCCGCGTCGAAGCGCAAAGTGCCGTTCTTGTCAGTGAGGATATGGAGCATGCGCCGGTGCGGTGATGATCCGAGCAGATGCTCTTCGTCAGCCTTGATGACCAGCGAACGCGGGAGCTCGCGATGACCTTCGGCCATAACTCCG
>JBJMRA010000077.1:0-5946 GCA_045802365.1 Hyphomicrobiales bacterium
CCGAGGCTCGAAGCCGTCGTCCATCCGCTGGTCAGGAAGGAACAGGAGCGGTTTCTCGAGCGGTGCCGAAAAAGCGGCGCCAGGATCGCGGTCCTGGACATTCCGCTCCTTTTCGAGACGGGGCGTGACTGCGATGTCGATAAGGTCGTCGTTGTTTCGGCGCCGGGGGATATCCAGCGGGCGCGCGCACTGGCCCGCCGGGGCATGACCGAGGAGAGGTTCGAGGCGTTGCTGGCCCGCCAAGTTCCCGACGCCGAAAAGCGGGCGCGCGCGGACTTCGTTGTGGACAGCTCCAGAGGTATCGAGGACGCTTTGCGGCAGGTTCGTGCTATCGTTGCCGAGCTCGCTCCCGATTCGGATCCATGAGATGCGCGAAATCATTCTCGATACAGAGACGACCGGCCTTGATCCCTACCAGGGCCATCGCATCGTCGAGATCGGCGGCGTCGAGCTCATCAACCATATTCCGAGTGGCAGGAGCTTTCACGCCTATCTCGATCCCGAGCGGGATATGCCTCGCGAGGCCGAGGAGGTCCACGGTCTCACGATCCAGTTCCTGAGGGGAAAACCGCGCTTTGCCGAGATCGCGGGCGAGCTGATGGCTTTTATCGGCGACGCGACACTCGTCATTCACAATGCGAGCTTCGATGCGGCGTTTCTCAATGCGGAGCTGTCGCGGCTTGAGCTGCCGGTGCTTCTTCCCGAGCGGTTCTTCGACACGTTACAGCTGGCCCGCAGCCGCTATCCGATGGGGCCGAACAGTCTCGATGCCTTATGCAAACGCTTCGGCGTCGATCTGTCGAAGCGTACCAAACATGGAGCTTTGCTCGATGCCGAGCTCCTGGCCGACTGCTATCTCGAGCTGATTGGCGGCCGCCAGACGGTTCTCATGCTGTCCGCCGCCTCGGTCATCGAGCGCTCGGCGATAGAAATTGCGGCGGAGCGCCGTCCACGGCCTCGCCCGCTCGTCAGAATCATCACTCCGGAAGAACAGGCGGCGCATATGGGCTTGATCGCCGAGCTTGGTCCTGAGGCGCTGTGGTTGACCGTCGGGGCGCGTTGAGCCGGAAGGCCCTAAGCGGTGGTGGTCGACTGCTGCTGGGTGAGGCGGCGCTGGTACATGCCGGCGAAATCGATCGGATCGAGCATGAGGGGCGGAAACCCGCCGTTGCGGGTCGCTTCTGAGAGGATTTGCCGCGCGAACGGAAAGAGCATGCGCGGACACTCGATGAGCACCGCCGGATGGAGAAGGTTCTGCGGGAAATTCTCGAGCCTGAACACGCCTGCATAAAGGATTTCCGCCGCGAACACGACCTTCTCCTGAATGAGGGCCTTCGCATCGAGATGGATTTCGACTTCGAAATCGCTGGGCGCGAGGTTGCGCGCATTAACGTTGACGGCGATATTGATCTCGGGCTGTGGCTGCTGTCCGGACAAAGACTGCGGCGCATTCGGATTCTCGAAGCTCAGATCCTTGAGGTATTGCGCAAGAATGCGCATCGAGGGCTGGGCTTGAGGCTGAGACGCGGGAGCGGCCCCCTCGGGCGCCGCCGTCGGCTGCTCCTCGCTCCCGCCGCCATTCGTCTTCTTGGGGGTTTCTGCCATCTATGCTGCCTTCTCGGGAAGCGCTCGCTATCACGAGTAAAGGCCGGCCCGCAAGGCTAGCGACGCCAGGGTGAACGCTCGTCTTGGGAGGCGGGCGGCTCTCCCGTGACCTCGATCGCCTCCCCTTCGATCAGCGGAGCGGGAGAGTTGCGCCGTTTCGGCCGGACGCGAACCGCGTGGGCCCCGGTTGCGGAGAGCCCAGCACGGGCGCCGATCGCGCCGATGGCGTGTCGGCGCACTCCCGGAACGAGCAAGAGCAATCCCGCGAAATCAGAAAGGAAGCCCGGTAGGATGAACAGAAGACCGGCGGCAAGCCCAGCAACTCCGGCTCCAGCCTCTCCGGCCGGCACGATCCCGCGGCCGAACGCCTCGCGAATCCGCCTGACGGTGCGCACGCCCTGATGCCGTATCAGCGCTACCCCGATCGCCGCTGAGACGAGCACCGCGACGATCGGCACCCATGTACCGAATATCTCGCCGGCCTTGATGAGCAGGATGAGCTCGACAAGCCCGAAGAGGACGATGGAGAGGAGGACACGTCTCACGTAAGCTCCGGGCGGGCCCGGCCTTTGGTTCGAACTGGCTTCGTCCTATATATGGCTAGACCGCCAGCCGACTTCAAATTAGCCTTATTCCGGCGGGACAGTGAGCCTCGATGAGCCAAGCCTTCGATCCCTTGAATCTGCTGATCCTCGCCATCGCGGTGATCGTGTTCCTGCGCCTGCGCTCGGTGCTCGGCAAGCGGACGGGCCATGAGAGGCCGCCTTTCGATCCCTATGCGGGCCGGCCCGCCGGCGCCCGTACCACGGCGGAAGAGGCGCCCGGCAATGTCGTGACCCTCCCGCCGGCGAAGCGGCCGGGGGCGATCGAGGCGCCCGAGCCCGCTCCGGCGCAACCCGTATGGAAGGGGGTGACCGAGGAAGGTTCGGTTTTGGCGGGAGGGCTCGAGAAGATCGCCGCCGCCGACAAACAGTTCTCGGTTGCGCACTTCATCGAGGGCGCCAAAGCGGCCTACGAGATGATCATCGGTGCGTTCGCCGAGGGCGACAAGCCGGCGCTGAAAGATCTCCTGTCGCGGGAGGTCTTCGACAGCTTCGCTCGGGCGATCGACGATCGCCAGCGCAACGGCGAAACGCTGGAACAGAAATTCGTCGGCATCGACAAGGCGGAGCTCGTCGGCGCCGACCTGCGCGGCCGGCGGGCGAACCTGACGGTGCGGTTCGTCAGTGAGCTGATCTCGGCCACGCGGAACAAGGACGGCGAGGTGATCGAGGGTGATCCGAAGCAGATTCGCGAAATCACCGACATCTGGACCTTCGAGCGCGACACGAGCTCGCGAGACCCCAACTGGAAGCTGGTCGCGACGGACTCGCCCGTCTGACGCTGTCGCGCGCGCTTTGCTTGCCGGCGCCTTCCTCGTCGCTTCGGGCATGACCGGGCTAGCCAAACCCATCATCGAGAGGACCTCCTTCGCAGGCCTTCCGGGCTGGGCTGCCGCCGAGCACGGCCGGGCATTGAAAGCGTTTCGCCGCTCATGCGACGAAATCCTCAGTCAAGGGCGCGCGTTCGGCCGTCCGAGCAGGTTCGGCGGTGTGCGCACCGATTGGATTGAAGTTTGCGAGACGGCGGCGAGAGCGCGCGATCCGCGATCGTTCTTCGAACAGAATTTTCTGCCCTTGAGGGTGAACGACCCCGCGCGGCCTGAGGGGCTCTTCACCGGATACTTCGAACCCGAAGCGGAGGGAAGTCTCATCCCCGGACCGCGGTTCACAGTACCGATCTACCGCAAGCCTCGCGATCTCGTTGCATTCGAGGATTCCGAGTCGACGGGGCTGCGCTATGGCCGGCTGGTCGACGGCGAGCCCAAGCCCTTTTTTACGCGGCGCGAGATCGAGGAGGGGGTGCTCGCCGGCCGCGGGCTCGAGCTCGTCTGGCTCACCGACTGGGCCGATGCATTCTTCATGCATGTGCAGGGCTCGGGGCGCGTGCGGCTCGAAGACGGCTCGATCCTGCGGCTTGCTTATGCGGGCAAGAGCGGCCAGCCGTATACCGGCATCGGCGGCCTTCTCGTCGAGCGCGGCATCCTCGAGCGCGAGGACATGTCAATGCAGGCGATCCGTTCCTGGATGACGGATCATCCCGTCGAAGCGCGCGATCTCATGTGGGAGAACAAGTCCTTCGTGTTCTTTCGGGAGGTGACGGTCGATGATCCAGCACTGGGGCCGCCTGGCGCACAGAAGGTGCCGCTCACGCCCCTCGCAAGTCTCGCGGTCGACAGGAGCCTGTGGGCTTTCGGCACGCCGGTGTTCCTCGATACGACATCGCCGCGGACGCGCGGGGCAGGAGGTGATACCTTCCGTGAGCTGATGATTGCCCAGGACACCGGCACCGCGATCAAGGGCTACGCGCGGGGCGACGTCTTCTGGGGCGCTGGCCAAGACGCGGCTTGGATCGCCGGCCATATGAAAAGCGAAGGCAGGATGACGGCGCTCCTCCCCGCTCCTCTCGCCGAGCGGCTTCTTGCACAGCAATGACGAGGGGGCCGCCTCACGTGCCGGACTTCGATCTTTGGTCCGAGGTCGCCCGCGGCGTCCGGCCGCTCGGTCCTCAGCGCAGGATAAGCCCGGCCATGGAACGGCCGGCAGCACCTGACAGGCCCGCGCAGAAGACCCCTGCAGCGCCGCCGCCGCATGCGCGCCCGATGCGGCGCGATCCGCCGCTCTTGACCGGTCTCGATCGAAGGAGTGAGCGGCGCATGTCGCGCGGACAGGTCGAAATCGAGGGGCGGCTCGATCTCCACGGAACCGGCATCGAGGATTCGCGATGGCAGCTCCTCCAGTTCGTTGTGGGCGCGCGGCGGCGGGGCGCACGCCTCGTGCTCGTGATCACCGGCAAGGGCCAGTCCCCGTTCGCCGGCCACACGCTCCATGGCATCTCGCATTTCCATGCACCAGAACGGCAGGGCCGCCTTCGCCGGCTCGTCCCGGAATGGCTGCACGAGCCCGAATTCCGTGCCCACGTGGCCGGGTTCCAGCCGGCCCACCCGCGGCATGGCGGCGGGGGCGCATTCTACGTCAAGCTGAGGCGGTCCGACCGGGCATGACGCATCATTACCACGGCCATCATCATGCCGGATCCAAAACCGATTCGACCAGGACGCTGGCATTCGCTACGGTCCTCAACGCCGCGCTCGTCATTGCCGAGGTCGCGGCGGGGGTGCTCGCCCATTCGACTGCGCTGCTTGCCGATGCCGCCCACAATTTCGGCGACGTGATCGGCCTCGCTCTGGCTTGGGGCGCCCAGCTCCTTTCGCGCTTCCGCCCGACCGAGCGCTACACTTACGGGCTTCGGTCGAGCTCCATCCTCGCGGCGCTTTTCAATGCCGCCATGGTACTCGTGATGACGGGCGCCATCGCCTGGGAATCGATCCGCCGCATCGGCGCACCCGGGCCGGTGTCTGAGACGATCGTGATCGCCGTCGCGGTAGTCGGCATGCTGATCAACGGGTTCACGGCCTGGCTGCTCGAGAAGGAACAGAAGGGCGACCTCAATATTCGCGGCGCTTATGTCCATATGCTCGGCGATGCCGCCGTGTCTCTCGCCGTCGTGGCATCGGGCGTCGTCATCCTCCTGACCGGGTGGCTCTGGGTCGACCCGGCTATCGGACTCGTCATCTCGGCGGTGATCGTCTGGATGAGCTGGGGGCTGCTCAGGGGCGGGGTCGACATGTCGCTCCAGGCGGTTCCCTCCGCGATCGACCCGAAAGCGGTGCGGGCCTATCTCCAAGCGCTCCCCGGCGTCGCGGAGGTTCACGATCTGCACATCTGGCCGATGAGCACCACCGAGACGGCACTCACCTGCCATCTCGTCATCCCCGGCGGCCCGCCGCGAAAGGACTTTCTCGGAGAGGTCGGCGCCGAGCTTCTCTCCCGCTTCGCGATCCAGCATCCGACCATTCAGGTCGAAGCCGGCGACGAAGCCTGCAAGCTCGCCCCCGCGCATATCGTGTAATCAATGGCGCGCTCACGTCGGATTAGCACATTCCCTCTCCCCATCGGGGAGAGGGTTGGGGTGGGTCCAAACCGGATACATAGGTGACAGAGTAGACCGACGACATGGGTAACAGGTCAACTGAGCGGCGAGGAGGACCTTGCCGATGGGCTGGAAAGAGACCTGTGCTGTGGATGAGCGGATGCGCTTTGTGATGGCGGCGGAACAGTGCGAGGAACCGTTTGCGGTGTTGTGCCGGCGCTTCGGCGTGAGCCGCAAAACCGGCTACAAGTGGCTGGAGCGCTATGACAGCGAAGGTGTAACGGGACTTGTCGATCGCTCGCGGGCGCC
>JBJMRA010000078.1:0-13094 GCA_045802365.1 Hyphomicrobiales bacterium
GAGCTTCCTCCACGAGCTTCGGCGCGAGCTCCGAGGCGGTCGAAACCTTGCCGCCGGTAAGCTCTCCCGAGGATGCGACGGCCAGGATGAGTCCCGGGATCATCGGGGCAGCATCGGGCTTCGGCTCGATATTGACGGGCAGGCTGAAGCCGAGCTTGTCCCCCGAGCGCGTCAGCCATGACCGAAGGTCCAGGACCTGGCCTTCGTCGTCGATGAGGAAAAGCCGAACGTCGCGGCCGGCGGCATCCGCAATCGATCCTTCGAGCGCGGCGCCACTCGGCACCACGTTATTCGAAAGTTGGATCCGCGGCCGATCGCGATTGATCGCCAGTGATTTGAGTGCGTCGATGATCGAGCATTGCGCCTCCGACACAACGCTCGATTCGATAGCGGGAGAGCGCCCGAAGGCGGCCTCGAGCCCCGCCTTGAAGCGAGCGAGCGCCTCGGGATGCTTGTAGTAGACCTGTGTTGATTCCGATCCACCGGACGCGAAGAAACAATCTCCTCCCTCGAAGCCCGCCATGAACGCCGCAAGTGCGGAGGCGCGGTCGGCTGGCTTCGGCTCGACAACCGGAGCGGGGGGCAGGGCGGCGACCTCGGTTTCGGCCGGCTGCGTGGCGGCTGCGCTTACTTCCTTCTTCGCGGGCTGGGCGGGAGCGGCGGCCTTTTCCTCCACTGGCTGAGCATTAGGCGCCGGCTTGCTGCTCGGCACGTCCGGCGTGGGCGGAGCCTTGTACCAGTTCCCGGCCTCTTCATGGATGTACCACCATCCACCACCGCCACCGATGAGGATGGCCATGAGCGCGACCGCGCCGATAATCAGCCCCGCGCTCGAGGAGGATCGGGCGGGTGCCGCCTTGCGCGACAGAGGCGGAGGCGGTCGCCCTTGGGACCGGGGCGGGGTCCGCACAGCCACGGTCGCTTCTCGCGGGGGCTGCGGGCCGGAAGCGCCCGAACGCCAATCGCGAACCTCCGCCATTGAGCCCAAACGGCGGGCGGGGTCCGGCTCGAGCATCGCCCGCAGTAAAGGCTGCATGTGGGGACCGATGCCCGAGAGATCGGGGACCGTACGCCGTTTCTCGACGGCCTCGAGCTGGGATCCGCCCATGTCGATCGGCCGCCCGAGGAGCGCTGCCGCGAGGACGAGGCCGAGGCTGTAGATGTCGGAGCGGGCGGTCACCTCGCCGCCGAAGAGACCGAGCTGCTCGGGAGATACGAAGGTGTATTTCCCGGCGAAGGTGCTGCCCAGCACCGTCGCTCCGCCGACAGCCGCCGATTTGGCTATTCCGAAGTCGACGATCTTCGCGCGATCGACACGGCCGTCGAGGAGGATCACGTTGTCGGGCGAGATGTCGCGATGAACAATTCCCGCCTCATGAGCCTTGTGAAGCCCCTCCGCCAGACGGTTCTTGAGGGTAGTGAAATCTTCCGCGGTGAGCGGCCCCGACTTGATGCGTTCGGCGAGCGAGGGCCCGTCGACGTACTCCATCGCGAGATAGGGCCGGCCCACCTCGGCCGCTATCGTGAAAACGTAATACCGAACGATGGCGTCGTGAGCGAGATAGCAGAGGACGCGCGCCTCTTTCCGGAAGAGCTCGATGATCAGCGGGTCCTGCGCGTATTCCGGGAGCACCATCTTGATGGCGACCGCATCGCCGGTCTGGACGTTGTGCCCCTTGAACACTTCGCCCATGCCGCCGATGCCGATGAGCGAATCGATTTCGTAAATGCCGTTGAGCCGTGTGCCCGGGCTTAGGCCCGAGGTGGAGGTCAATCCGCGTGGTTCGCTCATGGCCGTCTCGTTCCGATCAGGCCGGCCTCACCCAAGGAGATACGGTGCGATCATCGGCCCTGCAGCTCACGACGATGACCGTGACATTATCCTTGGCGCCGCGGTCGAGAGTGAGCGCGATCAGCGCATCGCATGCCTCTTGAGGAGACAGACGAGACGCCTTCTCCAGGATCTCCTCGTCTTCGACATGCCCGGTGAGCCCGTCGCTGCACAGGACGAATACATCATCCGGATGGATCTCGCCATGGACGATGTCGAGCGATGGCTCGTCGAACACGCCGATCGCCTTGGTGACCACGTTGCGCCGGGGCCACAGCTTCGCTTCGGCCGGTCCTATCGCACCGCGGTCGAGGAGTTCCTGCACCTCGGTATGATCCTTCGAGAGCTGCGTGATCGAGCCTTCCCGGACGAGGTAGACGCGGCTGTCCCCCGACCAGACGCATGCGTAGTGCCCGCTGAAGACGAGGAGCGCGGCCATCGTGGTGCCGATCACCGAGTCTTGTTCTTCCCCCGCGGCCAGGTCGATGAGTTCCGCGTTGGCCCGGTGGATGCGGTCCTTGAAGCGGGCAAGGAGGTCGGGCGCTGAGGCAGCCGCGCCGACGCTCTCGACGGCTTTGACGACGGTCTCGCTTGCCAGCCGGCCATTGGCGTGTCCGCCCATCCCGTCGGCCACGAGCCAGATGCCGCGAGCGGCGTCGGCCAGATGATTGTCTTCGTTCACCGCCCGCACTCTTCCCACATGCGTGGCGCTGCCGGTTTGAAACTGAAGCGCTTGCGCTACCGTCATGGTTCGCCCTCGGCGAACCGCCCGGTCAGGAATGCTCGGAACTGAAAGGGGTCCGGCATCGGCGCGGCCACGACGACGCGCGTGGGCTGCTCGGCTCCGCCGTTTGTCCACCAGAATGAGCGCGGCCCATAGAGTGACTCGAAATCATCGTCCCTGAGATCGCGCAGGGTTTCGTGCATGCCGTCGTCCGGCGCCGTCCAGACCGAGAGCCGATCCCATATTACGGGGCGGGCCACTGTCGACGCGGCGGCGAGGGGCGGGAACGGCAGACTCGCGACAAGCTCGTCCGCCTCGCCCGCGAAGCTCTCGTCGAGTGCCTGCAAAAGAGCGTCCTCGGCCGGCGAATACCAGTCGTCCATCGGGTTGACGACGGGCGGATCGATGCGGCTCCCGTCCGGGGCGCAGGCACAAAGCGTCAACGGGAAATATCGCCCGATGCGATCGACGGACGGCATCACCGCTCCCGCCACCGACAGCCCGCAGACCTTGCTGCCGATCCAGAACCGCCAAATCGGCGCCTTCAGGAAGAAGTCATGCCAGGAGTCGCCGAGCTGCGTGTGACTGGCGGCGATGGATGACTGGAGCCAGTTCTCCCAGAAACTCAAGAACTGACGCGGAACGTTGTGAACCACGAAATCGCGCTTGGAGGGCAGTTTGCCGAAGATACCGCAGTTCATGCTCCGGCCTTCACAGCTCCGCCGGGCAGGCGAAGTTGCGCAATGCCGGCAGCGCGAACGGATTGGCAAGCGAACCGACCTTCACGAGATACGACACCTCACGGCCGCCGAGAATGTAGCGCGCCGAAAGCTTGTCCCCCGCTTCGCTCATGTTCCCGGCATTGAGCAGGCGATAGAGCGCCCACGGGCCGGAAAACCTGGCCGCTGAGGATAGTCCCTCGACCTCCGGCAGGACGACGACGGACGCCGTGCCATTGGTCGAGCTCCCCGGCCATGTGAACTCCTTCGGCGTGTCGATACCGTGGATACTCTGGAGCTTTTCGCCGTTCACTTCGAACTCGGCGCCGGTCGCCTTCTGACTCAAGGTCTGGGCAGTGACCGTAAAGCTGATGCTGGGGACGGTGCCTCCCGACGGGAAGAACGCATCGCGGATCAACGCCGCGTTCTGGAATTGGCGGAGCGCGGTCTGCGACAGCTCACGGCCGAGCCGGCTCGTGCCGCGCCACTTCCAGTCGCCCTTGGACATGTCGACCAGGCTCGCAAGCCTCTCGTTGAAGAATTTGTCGATGATCCCGTTGGGCGAGAACAGGTTGGCGAATTCGATGAGCGGCACCTCGCGGTCGTTGTCCTGGGCGAAGGGATAGCGGTTGCGGACGATCTCTTCGCAGCGCCGCGTGACCTTGCCCTGAAGCTGCTGGTTGAGCTCGGCGATCGTCGTGTTGGTGGCGTATCCCTCGAACTCGTCGGCCGTCCTCAGCATCATGTTGGACAGAGGGTCGGGCAGCCGGGAGGCATTGACGCGCAAGGTCGCGACCTGCTGCTGCAGTCCTTCGGACTTGGCGGAGCCGCTGTCCGATTCCCCGCCCTGTGCCACGGTCAGGCTCAGATAGATCGCACTCAGGTTCTGAATGAGGACGTCGATCGGGCGCTGTCCTTCGGCGCCCTCGACCAGCTGGTGGAAGCGCTTGAACTGCGCCTCGATATTGGCGCCGGGTACGGCATTGTTTTGCCCGCCGCCGGCGCGCTGCTGCGACTTGGCGAGGTCGAGCCCGATGCGGGCAAGCCCCGTCAGCTTCGATTCGAGCTTCTTCTGAAGAACGCCCGCGGCCTTCTCGACGCCACTCTTTCCGGCGGGCTTCTTCTCCTCCGTGCGTTCCTCGGTGAGTTTCGTCTCCGACGCGATCGACTCCGAGATGAGCTTGATCGGAGAGGCCGGACCGGCGGCCGCCTGAAGGGTTGGATAGGTGGGCTTGCCGCCGGCGAGCGATTTAAGCTTGAGCTTGCCGAGCGCGCTCTGCCAAGCCGCGACGAAATCCTTCGCATAAATGTCGAGCAGGTCCGGGCCGAGCGTCTTGTACTGGCGTTCGACCGCGCTCTGCTGTCCGGCCTTGCCGAGGACCCACCGCTCCTTCTCGAGCTGGTCGGCGATCGTCTCGAGCTTGCCTAAGAAGAGCTCCTGGAAGCCGTTATAGGTGAAGAGATTGGGGACCCGCACCGTGTCGAGGTCGCTGCCGTCGCGGGCTTCGAACACCACCTTGGCATCATCGCCGCCGCGGCTGCTCGCGATCCAATCCTCGACGGGAGCGGAGCGGGCGGCGGACTTGATGAGCGCGTAGGCGCGGTCGGCGATGCTCATCCGGACGAGGATGTTCTGCGCTTCTTCGACGAGCGCGCCGTTGAGCTGAATCGCGGTCGGCGGCCCGTCGGAAAGCTCGAGCATCGCATGCAGATGCTGCAGGAGCTCTTCGCGTATCTTCTGGTTGGCGGCGCCCGGGTAGAGATTGTCCCATTCCTGCGTCATCCATGCGATGATGAGATCGTCATCGACCGGCACGTTCGGATCGGACCCAAGCATGAGGTAAACCTTCAGGGCCTCGTAGACGAACACCGGGTCGTTGCGGTTGTTCTCGATCTCCTTTTCAAGATTGAGAATGAGGCGCGAGCGGAAGACCCGGTCGAGGGCTGTCCGGTAGGCGGCCTTGGCGGCCGAGAGTAGCCGCTCGCGTTGGCTCAAGCCGAAGGTCGCGACGATCGGCGTCGGCTGGTCGGCGAGGCCGTAGCCGCTCGGCAGGTACCGCAGCTTGTGGAGCAGCGGGAGCGTCTCCTCGAAGTTCGTATCGGCGACCGGGTTCTGCTGAATGATCGGCGCCGCGATCCGCTTGTATTCCTCGATATCGAGCTGCGTGTCGGCAACGAGCTTGGTATTGGCGAGATAGCTCATCCACCACAGGCCCAGCACCGCGAGGCATGCGAGCGCCACCGCCGAATAGCCGGCGAAGCGCACGAGGCGCGCGCGCCTGATCGCCTCGCGGTTGGTCGAGACCCATCCCGCTTCGCCGAAGATCACCTTCGTCAGAAGATCGCCGAGGAAAAAGCTCTTGGCGCGACCCGAATAGGCGGGCGCGACGCCGCTCGTCCCGAACGAGCCCGCCATGGCGCCCAGGACTTTGTCGATGGGCGTGCCCTGTTGGGTTCCGGAGGTGAAGTAGAAGCCGCGCAGCGCGACATTGGTGTGGTAACGCGTCGGCTCGAAGATCTGGTTGAGGAAGTCGACGATGACGGGCTTGAGCGCCGCCATCTGGGAGGGGAAGCTGAAGAGCTTGGCGCGCGATAGAGGATCGGCTTCCTCCTGGAGCCGGTCGGGCACCTCTTCCGACAGGCGCGCGAGCAAAAGATCGAATTCCGGCTCGACGTCGCCGATCTTGTTCGCGGTCTTGTCATCGGTCTGGAAGGTCGCGCCCCACACAAGACGGCGGCGCTGCTCGCCGAAGCTTCCGAAATACTCCATGAAGCCCGACACGAGGTCGGCCTTGGTGAAGAGCGCATAGACGGGAAAGCTGATCTGCAGCCGCTCCTGCAGCTCCATGAGGCGCTTCCGGATTGCCGTCGCGTGGGCGGCCACCTCGGCACTGCCGATCGTCATCAGGTCTTCGAGGCTGATCGCGACGAGAACGCCGTTGATCGGCTGCTTCGCCCGGTTGGTCTTCAAGAGATCGAGAAAAGAAAGCCAGCTCTTGCGGTCGGCCGCGACGTCGGAGTCTTGGGTGGTGTACCGTCCCGCGGTGTCGATGAGGACCGCGTCCTCGGTGAACCACCAATCGCAATAGCGTGTTCCGCCGATCCCCGCGACGGAGGCCTTGCCGGCCCCCGCGGCCAGAGGAAACTTGAGGCCCGAATTGAGAAGCGCGGTGGTCTTGCCGGCGCCCGGCGGGCCGATGATGACGTACCAGGGCAGCTCGTACAGTGGATCGCCGCGGGTCTTCTGCGATTTCTTGAGCGTCAGGATGGCGTCCGCCATCCGTTCGCCGAGCACCGGCGCATCGGAATCGGGCTCCCCCGGCTCGCTCGCGGTCAGCGCGGTCTGGATCGCTTGAGCAGCCTTGTGCCGCCGGTAAATCCTAATGGCGTGATAGGCACAGAAGATGCCGAGGATGAAGAAGATGATGGCGCCCCTGATCCACGGGCTCTCGAAAGGCCGGATGTCGGCGAAGGCGACGATCGGAAAGACGAACCAGACGAGCGCGCAGAGCGCCAGGATGCCGATGATCGAGGCGGCGAGGACGAGCCACTTCTTCACGGCCGGCCGCTCCGCGACATCAGTCGGTCCTCGGGAGCAGGATATCGACGCGGCGGTTTTTGGCGCGCCCGGCAGGGGCCTTGTTGGACGCAACCGGTTCGTCCGGACCCCGCCCGTCAGTTTCGAGTCTTCCCGGCTCCTTGAGGAGAGGCTTCATGATGGCCGCCACCGCAACCGCCCGGTGAATGGACAGATCCTGGTTGTCCTTGAACGTCAGCTTGGAGCGGATCGGAGAATTGTCGGTATGGCCGACGATGCGGATGTTCTTCGGTTCCTTGTCGAGCGTCGCGGCGACCCGGCCGAGCACGTCCTTGAACGCCGGCCTGACATCCGCGCTTCCCACATCGAAGACGACATCGTTCAGAAGCCGGACCAGGATGTCCTTGCCATAGGGATCGACGGCCACACGGTGCGCCTTGATGTCGCTTGCGAGCGCGGCGCGTATGCGCTGCAGCTGGGTCATGCGGCCGGTGTCGATCGGCGGCATCGGCGCATAGGCCTTGCGGGCGATCATCACCTCATCATCGGGGTGAAGGCCGGCGAGGCCGTCGGCAAGCGCGTCTGAATAGTCGCCAAGCAGGATGCGCAAGAGCACGAAGAGGCCGAGAAGAACGACCGCCGCCGCCGCGGCCACCGCCCATACGGGCACGTTCTGGCGCATGTGGCGGGGAGCGATCTCCTGGCCTCGCCAGTGCGGCGAAATCTCGTCCGATTCGCGCGCCCTGATGTGGCGGATGGTCTGGTAGAGGTCGCGGCGGATCTGCTGCAGCATGACATCGCCGCCGGCGCCGGCCCGGTACTGTCCCTCGAAGCCCAGCGACAGGCAGGCATGCATGAGCTCGAGAAGGTCGATGTTGAGGGCCGGGTTGGCCTTGAGGCGCATGAGTTCTTCGAAAAAACCGACGCCGCTCGTGCGCGCCTGGAAGAAGCGGCTCAGCATGCTGTACTGGGTCCAGATCTGCCGTTCAGCGCCCGGCAGATTCTGGACGATGTCGTCGGCGGTCGCGCACATGATGTAGGTGGCGCTCACCACCTGCTGCTCGGGAAGACCGGCCGAGCGAAGCTCCTGCTCGAAGCGCTGGATTGCTTCGGCGACGCTGTCCATGAGCGGCGCGATGCGGGCCTGGGCCAGCGAAACCCGCAGGTTTCCGAGCAGGATCAGAAGCGGGCGTGCGGCCCTGAGGATCGGGTTTGCCTCAGGGACGTCGATCGCGCCCAAGGTCGCGGGATCGGGCGCGGTGATTTCGATGGGCGCCGGTTGGGGCGGAGGCGGCGGTTTCGGCGGCCCCGCTGCCCGATGGAAAGGAGGCGGCTCGGGCTGCCCGCTTTGAGGGAACTGGCGTCCAGCACCCCAGATGTCGTCCTGAGGAGGCGGGCTCGCCGGAGCAGGACCGGGCGAGACGTCGCGCCGACCCCCGGGGTTCGGTCTGACGACGGTGCGCTCGCGGCCCGCAAAGGGATCGAAAGGCGGCTTGCCGGCCATCAGCGCGCCTCTTCCCTAATCGCCCAAAGATCGAGCTCGAGGCCCGGCCAGTCGCCTGAGAAATGCATGCCGATGCCGCTCGCGGTGCTGAACTCGGGCCACAGCGGCGACATCCGGTCGAGGTAGAAATAGACGTGATTGGAGATCGCGCGGATCTGGCTGGGCGGCGTCGGCATGTGGATGAGCGGGATGCCCGGCAGATGAGCGTGCACGATCTCGTTCATCTTAGTGTTGGGACCGACCTTGAAGAGAGCAGGGAACTGCCCCTGGATCTCGGTCAGCGGACGCTGTGCTGCGACTTCGAGCACGAAGGTCGCGTTCCGGAAGAGATTGCGGTCGCGCACCGCCGCGATGAACGCATTGCGGGCCCGCTCGGTGATGTCGAGGCGGATGGCGCGGCTGATGTCGACGTTCAGGAATCTCTGGATGTCGCTCAATACCGGAGCGAAGGTAGTTTCGAGGTTGTCGTGATCGTAGGCGGGATATTCGCGGGCGCGGCGCTCTTTCGTCGAATAGGTCGCAAGCTCGCCCGCAAGCTTTAAAAGCTCGAAAAACAGCCGCTCGGGATGGACGTAGCGCGATCCCCGCAAGTGCTTGAGGGCCGGAATTTCCCGGTTCAGCATCTGCAGCATGAAATAATCGACGCTCTGAAGCCCGCCCCCAGCACTCGGGTCGGATGCATATCGGGCGAGCTCCTCGAGCTTGGTTTCGACCCAGCCGATCACCCGGTCGAGCCAGCCCGCCACGACCGGATGCGCCAAGGTGACGAGCACCGGCGGGGCGAACCGCTCGTCGAAGACGATGGCCTTATCGCTCACCTCGACGATCCGCGCGGCGAGCAGACCGGTGAAGCCTGGCTTCGACGTCTTGCGGATCTCGTAGGAGAGCCGTTGGTGGGCGATGTCGATTTCCTGCTCGATCCGTAGATTGGAGGTGGAATCGAGGAAGGTTTCCGAATCGATGAAAAAGCGGCTGGCGCTTTCGGCATCGGCGCCATCGACTTCGCGCGTGTTGGCGGCCGTTTCCGGCATGAGGAGCCACACGTAATGCCCGGCGGCACTTTCCGGGACGAGCACTGGAGGGGGAAGCGGGCTGTCGGCGGGCAGATCGAACGGCGTTCCGTCCGGGAGCACTCCCGATGCCCGACGCAGGCCGAACTTGTTCTGCTGGGCGAGATCGCGGTCGATCTCGATATCGGAAAATCCCCACGGATAGGGAGTGGTTCTGCCGATCCGAGATTCTACGAAATGTTCGAGGTACCGATCGTTCTGCTGAAGATGATGGGGCCGAAGAAACAGACCTTCAGACCAGACGACCTTGCTGTACCATGACATCCCAAATTCCGCTTGCCGTCGTGGTTCGAGCCGGAAGGCCTTGCTACGACACGAACTTTGAGGCGATCATGACCCCACTTTACAGCGAGATCAAGGCCGGCGAGGCGCCCCGCTGATGCGGCGCGCCGCCGTCTTCGCGGCCATTTTGAGCGCCATCGGGGTTCTTGATCCGCCGCATGCCGCGGCCGAATTCAAGGTCTGCAATCAGACCCTCAGCCTCTACAACATCGCGATCGGGATCGTGAAGAACGACGGGCCTCACACCGAGGGCTGGTGGACGGTCGCCGCCAACGATTGCGTGTCGCCGATTACCGACGACCTCACCGATCGCTTCATCTACGTCCTCGCCATCAACATCTATGGCGACGACGCGTTTAGGGGCGACAAGGAGATGTGCATCGACCGGCATGCGCATTTCCAGATCACAGGCGCCGATGATTGCTGGCTGAGCGGGAAGGAGCCGGCGAAGTTCAAGGAAGTCGATACCCACTCCGCGAGTTCCTGGACGGTCTTCATCCGGGAAGGCCAGAATTGAGTGGGGCTCGAAGGCTCGACTATTTCGGGCGGAAGGCCGCGAGTCCGAGCGAGGTTCCCTGCTCGTTTGCCTCTCGGGAGAGAGCCGGAAAGAACGAGCCGCTTTTCTGCCCGTCGGCTGTCTTGAGTGACGGAAGCTCGGGCTCACTCTGCAAGGCGATGATGAGCTGATTGCGGGGGCTCGGGTCGGCACCGCCCGGGAGCGGGATCGTGAACTCGAGCCCCTGAGCGGTCTTGGCGAGGGTGGACGAGAGATCGTGAACGATCCCCTCTCCATCGACGACGAGGAGGCTCACAGTGCCCGCCGCAGTGGGCCCGAGATTCCCTTTTAGCGCAGTTCCGGCCGAGGCATCGCCCTGGAGAGCGATCGGTATGGGCGTCTTGTCGGGACGAAGCACCTTTTGCGCAAAGCTTAGCGCTGGGCATTGGGGGTCGGAGACGATCCAACGCGCGACCAGCGTTTCAAGGCCGCTTTTCGCCTTGAAGTATTCAAAGAGGTCCTGGAACTGCGGGGGACGATCGCCGAACGCGGCTATGATGGCCCTGTTGGGGGTCACTTCTTGCGGCATCGCAAAGAAACATTCGCCCCCGGCAAAGCCGCCGATGAGGGCCGCGGCTTTCGCTTCTGCCTCCGTCCTCTGTGGCGGGGAGGGCTCGCTTGCAGGAAGCTCCGGCGATGCGGAAGGCGACGATTGCCACAACGAATTCTGGACATAGTACCGGGCTCCGAACACGCCCAGGAGGATCGCAAGGAGTGCAATAAGGCCGGCAGCGACTCGGGGCCTAAGCGACATTTTGCGAGGCTCGGGAACACGAAGCGGCCGGGCCGCCGGCGTCGTCCTCCGCTTCGGCGGTGACGAAGCACCCGGCTTACGGTTAGCGGCCGCCTTGCTCAGCGGAGGCACACCCCGCACCTCATTTTCGCCGATCGGCCAATCGCGAACCTCCGCCATGGAGCCAGGCCGGTCGGCGGGATCGGGCTGGAGCATCGCCTTGAGCAGCGGCTCGAGCTTCGGATCGATTCCGTCGAGGCTCGGAACGGCGCGCCGCTTCTCGATGACCTCGACCTGCGAGCCGCGCATGTCGATGGGCCGGCCTCTCAGTGCCGCCGCAAGGACGAGCCCCAAGCTGTAGATGTCGGACTTGGGCGTGATCTCGCCGCCGAACAATCCGAGCTGTTCAGGCGAGACGAAATTGTACTTTCCAGCGAAGCTTCCGCCAAGGATCGTTGCCGATCCAGTGAGGGCCGACCGCGCAATGCCGAAATCGATGATTTTGGCGCGCTCGACGCGTCCCTCGGGCAGAATGACGTTGTCGGGGGAAATGTCGCGATGAATGACCCCGGCTTCGTGGGCTCTCTGGAGGCCATCGGCAAGGCGTCTGAAGAGATAGATCACCTCGTCGACCGGCAGGGGGCCTTCGGCAACGCGCCCGCCGAGCGAGGGGCCGTCGACGAACTCCATCGCGAGATAAGGGCGTCCGAGTTCGGCGTCGATCGAGAAGACATAATACCTGACGATCGCATCGTGCGAGAGGTGGTTGAGGATCCTCGCTTCCTTGCGGAAAAGCTGGAGGATCATCTCGTCCTTGGCGAATTCCGGAAGCACGATCTTGATTGCCACCGGATCGCCGGTCTGGATGTTGTGGCCGCGGAAGACTTCCCCCATCCCGCCTACCGCTATGGAAGAGTCGATCTCGTAGATCCCATTGAGCTGAGTGCCGGGCCGGACGCTCAGGGATACAACGGTGCGTTCCCGATCTGTTATGGCCATCCACGCTCTTTGTAAGCTTGGCAAACGGCATGGTCCACACATATCCCCGATGCCGGGGCGACCGGTCCCGCCGCTTCGCGCGGATCAATCGAGATCGCGGGCGATTCTGAAGCCGTTATTCAGATAGCGGACGTCATGGTCGTATTTGCCGCGGCTCGTCACGGTGACGCGGCTGTGATCGTCACGCCACGAACCGCCGCGCAGGACCCGCTCGCCGCAGTTGCCCTCGCGCGCCGTGCCGTCGCTCGGGGCGCCGTCGTGATTCGGTTTCCAACAATCCATCACCCACTCGGCCACGCCGCCGCTGACATTGACGAGGCCGAACGGATTGGGCTGAACGCCGCGCGTCGGCGGCGCGAGCTTGTCATAGGGCCCTCCGCAATCCTTGCAGCTCACGAATTGCGCGTCGATCTTCGATCCCCACCAATAGGGACCGGTCGTGCCGGCGCGAGCTGCGAATTCCCATTCGGATTCACTCGGTAAACGATAGCGCTTGCCGGTCTTCTTGCTGAGCCACGTCACGTAGGCCGTGGCATCGTCCCAGGAGAGGTTGTGCATGGGAGCATCCGGCGCGTCGCTCGCGTTCGCCTCGGAGACGGGCGGACACCCTCCGCCGTCGCTGCAGGCGCGCCACTCCCCGACAGTGATTTCGCGGCGGCCAATGGCGAAGCCTTTGACGTTGACGGGGTGCACCGGACGCTCGCTCGCCTCGCCATTGCTCCCCATTTCGAAGCTGCCGGAGGGGATCCGAACCATCTCGGGGCAACCCGGATCGCAATCGGCGAAGCGGTCGCCCTCTCCCGAACCGGATTGCGAGATCTCCGGTTGCGCAGACTCGACGGAAGGCGGTGGAGCGGGTTCAGGCTGGCTCTGCGCGACGCTCGGGGCCAGCTGGGATTCGGAGGGGGGCTGTTCGGCCGGTTCGGGGCTGTTCTCGGCGAGCTTGATCCTGTCGCCCGCCACATACCCGGTCTTGCCGCCGGGTGTCGCGACCTTGAACCAGTTCGAGCCGGCATCGCGCGCGAGGACGTCGACAAGGCTCCCTTTGGCGAGGCGATCGAGCTTCTTCGAAGATGCGCTGGGGCCGCTGCGCAGGTTGGAGTCGGCGATGACGGTCGCCTGTTTGGTACCGGCGGGC
>JBJMRA010000079.1:0-5610 GCA_045802365.1 Hyphomicrobiales bacterium
CTACCGGCGGGCCGGCAATACGACCGGCCTATGGTCAGCACATAACTCGCCTCGGCGACTGTGTTGGTCCGAGGCGGGCGAGGACCGGAACAGGGCAAGCAACCGCGTGGGAGGCGCTCGCTGAGCGCCTTAAATGCCGATCGCTCAAGATCGGCGAATGCGTGAGGCGGCGCCTCCCGCATCCCTTCTCTTCTGAAAGAGAGGGGAAGTATCCCGGGGTTCTGCGCGTGACCGGAGCCTAAAGCCGATGACGCACGCCTAAATGACCTGAAAATAAACCCTTGATCAAGGCCCAACCTTTTTCGGCGAAGCAAACTTGATGCGCGACAGCACCACGCCCTTGCGGGTATCGACCACGATGATCTCGCTCTTGCCCCCGGAGAGCAGGTGGACTGCAAGCCGGTCGCCGTCGAGAGTCATGGCGCCGACCGTCGCGCCCTCCGGAACGGCGATGTCGAGCGCGTGGTCGGATGCTTCGGGCGCCGCCGCTCTGTGGGTCAGCTTCCAGGCGATGCCGCCCAGGAGCCCGAAAACCATGAGGACGAGGAGGCCGCCCATGATGTATACCGCCGCCTCGAGGACTTTGAGCCCCGGCCCTTTCGGAGCTTCTCCGCCCAGTTGCTCGTCTTGAACCATGTCGGCCATCTCAGCACCTCAGGCCCAGCGCTTTGCCGCCTTCGTGGCGCCCGATGAGGACGGCGAGCGGCTCGATCGCGTCCTCGCCCGCCGCTTTCCCGATGTGAGCCGTGCGCGCTTTCAGGCGCTTATCGCGGACGGCAGCGTCACTGTCGAGGGCGCGCCGGTCCACGAGGCCCGCCGGCGCGTGAAAGCGGGCGAGCGGGTCGAGGCGATCCTTCCCGAAGCCGTTCCCGCCGAGCCTCGCCCTGAGCGCATTGCGCTCGACATCTTGTTCGAGGACGACGACCTCATCGTCATCGACAAACCCGCCGGGCTCGTCGTCCATCCCGCCGCCGGGCACGAGACGGGAACCCTGGTGAATGCCCTCATGGCCCACTGCGGCCAAAGCCTGTCGGGGATCGGCGGCGTCAGGCGCCCGGGAATCGTGCACCGGCTCGACAAGGACACGAGCGGCATCATGGTGGCCGCAAAGTCGGATCGCGCCCACCGCTCGCTCGCCGAACAGTTCGCCGCCCATGGCCGCGACGGCCGGCTCGTCCGCGAGTACTTGGCCCTCGTGTGGGGGACGCCCGAGCGCCGGACGGGACGCATCAGCGCTCCCGTGGGCCGAAGCGCCTCCGACCGCAAGAAGATGGCCGTCGCGGCAGGTGGCCGGGACGCCGTTACTCACTATGATGTGATCGAGCTTCTGGGGCGGCCGCCGCTTGCCTCGCTAGTCAGGTGTCGGCTCGACACCGGCCGCACCCACCAGATCCGCGTCCATATGGCCCATCTCGGTCATCCGATCATGGGCGATCCCACTTATGCCAAAGGGTTTTCGGCTTCGGAGCGAAAGCTGCGTCCGCCCGCTCGCGTTGCCCTCTCAGCCCTAGGGCGGCAGGCCCTTCACGCCTTCAGGCTTGGATTCGAGCACCCCGTCACCCATATTACGATGTTGTTCGAAAGTGAACTTCCCCCCGACATCTCCATTCTCAGGGATACGCTCCGTGACTGTGCGCAACCGGCGGCCAACGATCAAATAAATTGAAACTTTCTCGGTTTCAGAAGCCTTAGATTCCGCGCAATCACGATCTACCCAATAGGCGAATTCGGATTGATAACCCGGAGAACGCCGGAAAGGCCTCCCTTATGGCTCGCACTGCAGCTTTGCCCACCATTTCCAGCGAAGGCGGCCTCGCCCGCTACCTTCATCAGATCCGGCAGTTCCCGATGCTGCAACCGGACGAAGAATATATGCTCGCTAAGCGCTGGAAGGAGCACGGTGACCGCGAGGCGGCGCACCAGCTCGTGACGTCGCATCTCCGCCTCGTCGCCAAGATCGCCATGGGCTACCGCGGCTATGGCTTGCCCATTTCCGAAGTCATTTCGGAAGGCAATGTCGGCCTGATGCAGGCGGTGAAGCGCTTCGAGCCCGACAAGGGTTTTAGGCTCGCGACCTATGCCATGTGGTGGATCAAGGCCTCGATCCAGGAATTCATCCTGCGGTCGTGGAGCCTCGTCAAGATGGGCACGACCGCCAGCCAGAAGAAGCTTTTCTTCAACCTGCGGAAGGTGAAGGGCCAGATCCAGGCCCTCGAAGAGGGCGATCTGCGGCCGGATCAGGTGAAGGAGATCGCCAAGCGTCTTGGCGTGCCCGAAGAAGACGTCATCTCGATGAACCGCCGGCTGTCGGGCGATGCTTCGCTCAATGCCCCGGTCAGGGCGGAATCGGAAGGCGAATGGCAGGACTGGCTGGTCGATGAGACGGACGACCAGGAGCGGGTGCTGGTCGAGAGCGAGGAAGCCAAGATGCGCCTCGACCTTCTGGCCGACGCCATGGAGAAGCTGACGCCTCGCGAACGCCGGGTGTTCGAAGCGCGAAGGCTCCAGGACGAGCCTGCGACTCTCGAAGAGCTCTCCCAGGAGTTCGGCGTGTCGCGCGAGCGCATCCGTCAGATCGAGGTCCGCGCCTTCGAGAAGGTGCAGAAAGCAGTGAGGAATGCTTCGCAGCGGGCGCTGATGCCGAAAGCGCTTCCCGCGGGGGCGCCCGCCTGAGCGAGAGAGAGCGCGGCATCCCGTTCATGCCCGCCATAGCGAGTTTCGCTTGGCGCATCACGAATGAGGCGATAGGCTCCCGTTTCCGATGCCGGATGCCTTCGTCTGATGTCTCATTCTATCCTCAGCCGGGAACAGCGCGATTCATTCTGGCGGAGCGGCTATCTTCTCGTACCCGAGGTGATCGACCCGTCGTTGATCGCGGCGTTGCGTGACGACCTCGAGGCCTGGACGGCCGAAAGCAGGACGCACGAAGAATCTTACGGCGAGAGGGCTCGTGGGCCGGCGCGCTTCGAGGTGGCGCCCGGCCATTCGCGATCGAGGCCCCTTCTGTCGCGCGTCAACTCGCCCGCCGAGATATCGGATTCCTATTGGCCGATTCGCGGATGACCGACATGACGGCCGATCTCATCGGGCCCAACGTCAAGTGCCATCACTCACGCGTTGATGCCGAAGAGGAGGGCGGGCGCTGGCGACAGGATTTCCTGCTCATGCCCCACTCGAACGACGATATGGTTTCGGCGGTGCTGTTCCTCGATGAGATGACCGAGGAGAAAGCGCCGATCGAAGTGGTTCCGGGGTCGCACAGGGGGGAGCTCCACACGCTTTGGCACGGCGGCGAGTTCACCGGGGCGGTCGAGGAATCGGTTGCCGCGGACAGCCGCAAGAGGTCCCTGAAGTGTGCCGGCCCTGCCGGGAGCTGCTGCTTCATGCACGGCCGGCTGTTGCATGGCTCGGGACCGGGCCCGTTTCGCTCGGCGCTCTTCACGACGGTCTACACCGCCGAGGATGCGATCCCGCTCTCCCCCAACCCCATCCCGAGCCGGTTTGAAGGCCTCCTTGTCCGTGGCCGGAAGACCAACCTTGCCCGCTCGATCGCGTTTGAGCTGGAGCTGCCGAAGAAGCCGCAGGGGACCCGCGTCTTCGCCCAGCAACACGAAACCGTGGACCGCGGCGCTATTGGATGAGCGGGTTGGGCGGAATGGGCCGGGCCCAGAAGATCTGGACTGCCCACAATTCACTGCCTCGCTGGACGACCCCGGTCGAAACGAATGCATAGTCCCGCTTCGCCAAGTTGCGGCGATGCTCGCTGCTTTGGAGCCACAGCTCGAAAAGATGCCGTGCCTTGCTCTCGTCCACCTGCTTGCGGGATCGATCGCTCGCCGCGTTTTCTCCCCGGGCGGGAAAGAGATCGACGTTCTCTACAAAGGCCCCGAACCGTCCGTCGAACGAGACTCCCGTCCGGGAAACATGGCCCGACCGTCCGGCGAGCATCATGTCGAGCGCCTGGGCACGGGCGGCCACGCGCATGAGGTCGTCGGCGAAGAGGCCGCCCTGATCCTTCTCCCTCCGGTACGCGTCCGCGAGCCGATCGAGATAGGCTTCGAGGTCCAGCCTCAACTCGGCGCCCGCCGGGGGGCGTTTGACGAGGGCAATCGCATAGTCACGATAGTCGGCTGCAGCGCCGGAACCACCGGGAATGAGCAGCAGCAAGAGCATGACAAAGAAGGGGATTCCCGCCTTTCGAACGTCAAACTTCATTCTATCAACCATAATGACAGACTCTGGTACCCGCTGGCCCATTTACCCGAAATTGGGCGAGTCCAACTAGAATTCGGCGGTTAATGATGTTCTAAGGTCCGATGCTCCTCCTGTCGCGCGGTAGGATCGCCGGATGGCTCAAGGTCAGGATCGGACCCGTTTCCGTCCGAGGGTCATGACACGAAAACTGCCCCCCGTCGCCGCCTTCGGCCACGCTTTGTCGAGCGTCAGAGACAACATCGGCATGGCCTTTCGCTTGGCTTTGCCGTGGTATGCGATCGTCGTTCCGCTGACCCTCGGTCTTTACCTCGTTCTGTCGCTCGCAAGCGGAGCAAAGCCCGAAGAAAGCCCCATCCTCAACTTCTGGATCACGCTCGTTGCGGGGGCGGTCGCGCTCCTGTCGGCCTCATCGATCGCCACGAACTGGCACCGCTATATCCTGAGAGACGAGGTCCCACGCGGGCGGGAGATTCTGAGGATCGACGCTCTTGTGCTGCGCTACTTCGCCAACATGCTCCTCATCATGTTGGCCGTGCTCGCGGCCATGACGATCATCGCCGTTCCGCTCACTCTTCCCACGGCGTTGGCCGGGTTGCCGGGCCTCGGGGTGTTCTTGATGGCTGTGATAGGCCTCCCCGTCGCCGGCGTCTTGTTCCTGCGTCTGGCGGTGAAGCTGCCCGCCATCGCCCTTGGGCGCACCGATTTCCACATGCGCCAAGCCTGGAAGGCGAGCGAGGGCAACAATCTCGCCATTCTCGGCCTCTTCGTTCTCAACCTCATGGTCGCCGTTTTAATGATTGCCGCCGTGCTCGTCCTCCACGCGATATTTTCGCTCTTCGGCCCGGCCATCGGGATGGCGGTCGAGATCGGCGCGCAAGTCGCCGGGAACTGGATACTCACGATCCTCGGCATCACCGTTCTCACCTCGCTCTACGGCTTCCTGGTCGAGAACCGCGACTTCTGATCTCGGTCCGCCCTCCCTGCTGGCAGTACTAGCAGGGACGACCCTCCCAAGACGTGGTACAAATCTCTCTCGCCAGCCGGGAGGGAGCCATGGTGTCTGCAGCAACCGTCCAACAGCTCAAGTCCGCTTACCAGGCGTGGAACGCCGAGAAGGCGGCACGTGCCGAACCATGGCTCGATCTGATGGCGGATGACGTCGACTTCAGATCGATCGCCGGGGGCGCGCCTGCGATGCAGTGGTCGAGAACCCATTCGAGCAAGCAACAGGTCTCATCCTACTTCAGCGAGTTGGTGCGCGACTGGGAGATGTTGTTCTTTCAGGTCCGCTTTCTTCTGGTCTCGGGCGATACCGTCGCCGCGGTGGGCGAGTGCAGCTGGCGGCACAAGAAGACCCGAAAAGTCGTCCACACGCCGAAGCTCGACATCTTCCGC
>JBJMRA010000010.1:0-8213 GCA_045802365.1 Hyphomicrobiales bacterium
CTTCAGGCCCTCGATGTGGAGGCCGATGGCCGTGATCCGCTCATCCTCGAGAAATGCGTCGAGCATGCGCGCCATGTCGAGGTCGGCTTGGTTGCCGATCGCGAACACGCCGGCCACCGGCAGCGCGCGCCGCGACATGGTGAAGTTACAGGCCATGTTGCCGGACTGGGTGATGATCGCGACTCCCGAGGCGAGCGGCTCGATGCCATGCTCGTCGGGCCACAGCGCCGCCTTGGCGAGGCCGTTCACGAAGCCGTAGCAGTTGGGGCCCATGAGCGGCATGCGTAAGGCCGCCTCGAGTAGCGCGCGCTCGAGATGCGCGTCGCCGGTTTCCGCGAAGCCAGAAGCGTAGATGACTGCGCCACCGCAGCCTTTCGCCGCAAGCGCGCGCACGACATCGATCGCGGACTCGCGCCTCACCGCGACGAATGCGGCGTCGGGAGCGCCATCGATCTCCTCGACGGAGCGAAGGCACGCCATCCCGCCGAGGTGGTCCCGCTTCGGATGCACGGCCCAGATCTTTCCATCGAATCCAAGCGCGCGCGTGCGGGTGATCGCGACCTCGCATTCCTGCCCGCCAATGAACGCAATCGATCGGGGGAAGAGGAGGCGGTGGAGACTCAGGCGCCGCTCCCTTTATTGTCATCCCCGCACTTGTTGTGGGGACTTGCGCCTGCGGCGTCCACCCTCCCCCGCATGCGCGTGGGAGGGAGAGGGAATTGCCTATGGTGGCAAGCCCGGCAATGACAATAATGGCACTGGAGAGCAAGCATCATCCGCCGAGCGGCCGGAGCAGCGAGCGCGAGATGATGTGGCGCTGGATCTCGCTCGTTCCCTCCCAGATGCGCTCGACGCGCGCGTCGCGCCAGATGCGCTCGAGCGGCAGGTCGGACATGAGTCCCATGCCGCCATGAATCTGGATGGCTTCGTCGGCAACGAAGGCCAGCATCTCCGTCGCCTTGAGCTTGGCCATCGCCATGTCCATGTCGGTGACGGTCTTGCGGTCGAACTTCCACGCGGCCTGGAGCGTCAGGAGCTCGGCCGACTTGAGCTCCATCGCCATGTCGGCGAGCTTGAACGACACGCCCTGGAATTTGCCGATCTGCTGGCCGAACTGGACGCGGTCGACGGCGTGTTGCTTGGCGTGCTCGAGCGCCCGCTCCGCGCGGCCGAGACAGGTGGCGGCGACCTGCAGCCGCGTCGCGCCGAGCCATTCGTTCGCGACCTCGAACCCTCTGTGCAGCTCGCCCAAGATCTGCGTCTTGGGCACGCGGCAGTCGACGAATTCGAGAATGCAGTTGTTGTAGCCCCGGTGCGACACGTTCTTGTAGCCTGGGCGCACGGTGAACCCGGGTGTGCCCTTATCGACAAGGAAGGCGGTGATAAGTTTCTTCTTGCCGCGTGGGGTCTCTTCCTCGCCCGTGGCAGCGAAGAGGATGACGAAGCTCGCTTCATCGGCATGGGAGATGAAGTGCTTGGTGCCGTTGATGACGAAGTCGTTCCCGTCCGCCCGCGCGAAGGTCTTCATGCCGCGAACGTCGGACCCGGTTCCGGGCTCCGTCATGGCGAGGCAGTCCGATTTCTCGCCGCGGATCGAGGGATAGAGATAGCGCTCGCGCTGCTCAGGAGTGCAGGCCATGAGGATGTTCGAGGGCCTCACCACGCAATTCCAGTGGAGGGCATAGTTGGCACGGCCGAGCTCCTTCTCGTAAAGCACCCAGGTGAGCGTATCGAGGCCGGCGCCGCCGACCTCCGCCGGCATGTTGGCGGCATAGAGTCCCGCTTCGATCGCCTTCTTCTTGATCCCATCCCTGAGATCGTGCCGGAGCACGCCTGTCGCCTCGACCTCGCCCTCATGCGGGTAGAGCTCGTTCTCGACGAAATCCCGCGTCGTCTTGACGATCATCTCCTGTTCTTCGGTGAGCGAGAAATCCATGGGCCTTATCTGATGTGCATCGTCTCGAGATGGCCGTCGACGGCGATCGCCTGCCCGTTGACCATCTTGCCTGCAGGCGAGGTCAGGAACAGGCACATGTCGGCGATCTCGTCGGGCTCGACGAAACGCGAGATGGACTGGCTGCCGACCATTTCTTTTTCGATCACCGTGAAATCGACGCCGCGCTGCTCGGCTTCGGCCGCGATCACCCGGTTGATGCGGTCGCCGCGCACAGCCCCCGGACAGATCGCATTGCAGCGCACGTTGTAGGGCCCGAGCTCGATCGCGAGCGATTTGGTGAGGCCGATCACCGCCCACTTGGCGGCGGCGTAGGGGGTGCGGTTGCCGAAGCCGTAGAGCCCGGCGGTGGAGGAGAGATTGACGATCGAGCCCGAACCTTGCGACTTCATGACGGGCGCTGCGCGTCTGGCGCAGAGGAAATGCGAATCGAGGCAGACCGCGAGGCATTCGCGCCATTCAGCGTAATCAATGTCATCGACCGGCGCCGTCGGACCCTTTATTCCGGCGTTGTTGACGAGGACGTCGAGCCCGCCCAGATCCTCGAGAGCATCGTCAAACCATGCATCGATCTCGCCCTCGTTGGCGAGCTTCACGTGGGTCGCCGCGATCTCTGGATTTTCCCGCCGGAATTCGTCGAGGGCCCCTTCGTTGACATCGCAGATGTGAACTTTGGCGCCCTCGCTCGCGAACGCGCGCGCGATCGACCGTCCGATCCCCGTGGCGGCGGCCGTGATCATCACCCGTTGTGGCATGGCCTTACGTCCTGCTCCTCCTTTTCACGCCCATGATCCGGCCGAGCTCGGCGGGCTTCTTCAGTCTGCGGTGCACGGACCAGATTGCGGAGAGGGCTTCGAACAGGTCGGGACGCATGGGCGTGACCTTGCCTGCTTTCTGATCCACATGCAGCTGCATGATCTCGTTCGTCGCCACGAGATCGCGCGTTTTGCCATGCAGCATGCGATGGAAGAGATGCATCCGCTTCTCATCGCAGCCAATCACCTGCGTCTCGATCGTGAACGGCTCGCCGGCCTTCATCTCGCGGTAATAGTTGAGATGGGTTTCGGCGGTGAAGAAGGTACTCCCCGACGCGCGATAGCTTTCGTCATCGCCGATGTAGCGGAAGAAGGCGTCGAGCCCGTCGCCGAAGCCCACGAGATAGTAGGCGTCCGACATGTGGCCGTTGTAGTCGACCCATGCGGATTGGACGATCCCCTGGTGGAGGGCGACAGGGCCGTCGATCTTGGCGGCGGGCTTCCACCGTTTCATCTTCTTCCGGCGCTTCTCCTCTTCCCGCGCCAAGACGAGGCCTGCCCCGACCCGATGCTGCTTGAAGAGGTGCATCATGTCGACGAGCACGTCGTTGCGCTTGGCCTCGATCTCGGCGACGGTCCGTCCGGCGGCCTGGGCCTCGCACCCCTCGATGAGCCGCCTCTCGAGCGCCTCGTTCCACTTGGGGAAGGGCAGATCCGTCCACGGCAGCTCGAGGGTCGGATCGAACTGTTTCATGAAATCGCGCATTCCGCCCGCGCCGCCGGCCAGGTGATAAGTGAGGAACGAGCCGATGAAGGCCCACCGCATCCCGGCCGAATAGACGATCGAGTCGTCGATGTCGCCGGTGGTGCCGATGTCCTTGTCGAGAATGTGCAGCGCCTCGCGCCAGAGCGCCTCCTGCAGCCGATCGCAGACGTAGCCCTCGATCTCCTTCTTGAGCCTAAGGACGTGCATCCCGATTGCTTCGAAGTAGAGGCCGGCGCGGTCCATTGCCTCGGCCGAGGTCTTGGCGCCCGGCACCGTCTCGACGAGCGGCAGGAGGTAAACCGGGTTGAACGGATGGCCGATGATGACCCGGCTGGGCGAGGAGCACTCCGACTGAAGCCGGGTTGGCAGGAAGCCCGAGGAGGAGGATGCGATGATGACATCGGGCCGAGCAATGCGATCGATGTCGCGGAAGAGCCTGATCTTGAGGTCTTCGCGCTCGGGTGCGGCTTCATGGATGAAATCGGCCTGCGCCGCCATCTCCTCGAGGTCGGTCGTAAAGGTGAGCTTGCCCTTTTTCGGCTTGCCGGTGCCGAGCAGGCGCAACATCGATGGCCAAGCGACGTCGATGGCGCTCCTGAGCTTCGCTTCAGCGGCAGGAGTGACGTCGTAGGCGATGACGTCGTAGCCGCGCACGAGAAGCCGCGCCGCCCAGCCTGCGCCGATGAGGCCTGTCCCGGCGATCCCGACAGTCTTGATATCGGCCATCAGTCAGTTCTTCCGCGGCTTGAGCTTGAGGATATCCCGCGCTTCATCGGGTGAGGCGACCTTGCTGCCGATCAGCTCGATGATCTTGACCGCCCGCTCGGTAAGCGATCCGTTCGAGGCATAGACGCCCTTCTCGAGATAGAGATTGTCCTCGAGCCCAACACGGACGTGTCCGCCGAGAATGACGGCCTGCGCCACCATCGGGAACTGGCTGCGGCCGATGCCGAACGCCGCCCAGATCGCGTTCTTGGGCAGCTCTCCGACCTGGTAGGCCATCGTCTGCGTGTTGCACGGCGCCCCCCAGGGAATGCCGAGGCAGAGCTGGAAGAGGGGTGGATCGTCGATCAGGCCCTCGGCGACGAGCTGCTTGGCGAACCAGAGATTGCCGGAGTCGAAAATCTCCATCTCGGGCTTGACACCATAGGACTGGATGAGCCGGGCCTGCTCGCGAAGCTGGACGGGAGTCTGCACCACGATGCCGTTGCCGTCGCCGAAGTTGAGCGTGCCGCAATCGAGAGTGCAGATCTCGGGGCGAAGCTCCGCGACGTGGACGAGGCGTTCAACCGGTCCGACAAGATCCGTCAGCTCTTCATTGAATTTGCGAGGGTTTTCACCATCACCGATCGACACGTCGCCGCCCATTCCGGCGGTCAGGTTGATGATCACCTGCTTGTTGCGGGCGCGTATTCGGTCGACGACCTCGGCGTAGAGCTTCGTATCCCGCGCGCCCTTGCCGGTTTGGACGTTTCTCACATGACAGTGGACGACCGCGGCGCCGGCCTCAGCCGCTTCGAGCGCCGCATTGGCGATCTGTTCGGGGGTTACCGGAATGGCCGGATGCTTGCCGACCGTGTCCCCCGCACCGGTAACGGCGCAGGTGATGATCACCTTTGGATTCATGATGCCCTCCCTCGTCCCGGTCGACCGTCCCACCGCCATCGAAAACGTGTTTGACTTTTTCCGTCACGCGTTTGATTTCATCCGGCATGGCCTTCAAACCACGTGATGTCGTATTCCTTCTGATCCCGCGATTTTCGATGATCGCGCTCTACAGCGCGCTCGAGCCGCTAAGGGTGGCCAACCGTTTTGCCGGTGAACGCTTCTCCTGGCGCTTTGCCTCGCACGACGGGGCTGCGGTCACGGCATCCAATGGCATTCCTGTCTCCGTGACGACCGCGCTCGCGGGGATCGGTGCGCCCGAAGTGGCGGTCGTCTGTTCGTCCTACGAGCACGAGGCGGGGATGACCCGTCCGTTCCTCAACGAGCTCCGCCGCCTTGCCCGCAATGGAACCCTGCTCGCGGCACTCGACACCGGCGCCTTCCTTCTCGCCGAGGCGGGGGTTTTGGATGGTTATCGGGCGACCTGTCATTGGGAGACGCTCCCCGCCTTCCGCGAGAGCTACCCGCGGGTGGACGCGGCCCATGAGACATACGTCCTCGATCGCGGTCGCATGACGGCCTCGGGCGGGGCGGCGCCTCTCGACATGATGATCGATTGGCTGGGCGCGATCGAGGGGGAAGACCTAGCCTCGCGGGTCGCCGACTCGCTCGTGCATACCCGGCATGTGAACCATCCGGGCGAGGCACGTGTGCCGGCGGGCTCGCGCTACGGCGTGCGGGATGAGCGGGTGATTGCGGCGATCGAGCTCATGGAAGAGCATTTGGAAGAATACCGCCCGTTATCGCAAATCTCTTCCGCGTTGAACATTTCCGAGCGCCAGCTCGAGCGGCTCTTCCGACGCGAGCTCCGGAGCCCGCCGTTTGCGTTCTATCGTCGCCTGCGGCTCGAGCGGGCCGAGCAGCTTCTGCTCTATTCGCGAATGAGCATCAGGGAAGTCGGCCTCGCGACCGGCTTCTCCTCGCTTGCGCTCTTCTCGCGTGCCTTCAAGGCGCAGTACGGGCGGGCGCCGTCCTTTATCCGCCGGCCTGCCATTGCCCGATCGCGTCAGCGGGCCACAGCAGCATGACGCGCTTTCGGTCCGGCGAATTCTCATCCCAATGCGCGAAGTTCTCCGCGGAGGCGATCGGCGTTATCGAGGCGGGCGTCGAGATCGGTTTGGACCTGCCGCCAGACGGGCAAGACGGTTGCCAAAAGCGCCTTGCCTTTCCGCGTCAAAGTCAATCGGCGGCTGCGGCGGTCCTTTTGGTCGATAGTCACGCGAACGAGCCCGCGCCGCACAAGCGGCTTGAGCGCCGCCGTCAAGGTGGTGCGATCCATGGAGAGGAAGGGCGCGACAGAGCCAAGGGTTGGCGGCTCCGGGCGATTCAACGACATCATCAGCGAGAACTGGCCGTTGGTCAAATCGAAGGGACGGAAGGCATCGTCGAATCGCCTGGCGACCGCGCGTGCGGCGCGCTGGGCATGAAAACACAAGCAATGATCGCGAACATAGAGGGTCTCTTCGCGCGAGGGGGCAAGCGAACTTGACATGCCGAGAGAGTTACGTTTATATCAACCTATATGTCAAGCAGGGTCGGCGGGGCAGTCGCGAAGAGGAGAAGATCATGATGAAGCTCTATGGATATGGCCCGACCCGCTCGTTGCGCGCGCTCTGGGGATTGAGGGAACTCGGCGTCGAATTCGAGTTCGTGCCGGTCAATCTGAGGGCAGGGGAACATCGCCGCCCCGAATTCCTTCGCCTCAATCCCGCCGGCAAGCTCCCGGTTCTGGTTGAGGGCGATTTCGTGCTCACCGAATCGGCTGCCATCATCCTCTATCTTGCCGAGAAATATCCGGAGAAGAGGCTCCTGCCGATCGATCTCAAGGAGCGCGCCCAAGTCTATCGATGGGTGATGTTCGCCGTGACCGAACTCGAGCAGCCCCTGTGGCGCATCACCAAGCACACGTTTCTCTATCCCGAAGACAAACGCCTGCCGCAGGATATCGCTCTGGCTCAGGAGGAGTTCGCGGCGATGGCTTCGGTGCTCGATCGTCATATGGAGGGGCGCCGGTTCATCGTCGGCGACAACATCACCGCCGCCGATTGCGTGACCGCCTATTTGATGGATTGGGCGAACGAGCAGCACCGGATCGACGGGCATCCGAACCTGCGTTCCTATCTGGAGCGCATGTATCAGCGCCCGGCCGCGCCCAAAAGAATTGCCGAGGCATTCGCGGAGATTCAGGCCGCATGACGTGAGGGATTCCCCAATGGCAACGAACAACTCCTACCTTGCGATTTTTCTTGGCAGCAAGACCGGCCCGCGCAGGAAGGCATGGGATGCCCTTCCCGAAGCCGAGCGGCAGGAAAAACAACGCGAAGGAATTGCCGCCTGGAAGAAGTGGGTCGAGGAGCACCAGAGTGCGATCGTCGAATTGGGCGGGCCGCTCGGCAAGACCAAGGCGGTCTCCGCACGCGGTATTGAAGATGTGAGCAATGAGCTCGGGGCCTACACGGTGGTCCGAGCGCAATCGCACGAGGCCGCCGCGAAGCTCTTCGAGAACCATCCGCACTTCACAATCTTCCCAGGCGAATCGGTGGAGATCATGCCGGTTCTCCCCATTCCCGGCGCTTAGCGCGCGGAGAGAGATTTACCGCTGCGCGCGATCGCTGCACTGTTTGTCCTCCCTTGTCAGCTCGACTTTGACTGAGGTTCGGACCCAATGGCCCTCGCGCCAGAGGATTTCTTCAACCACCTGCTCGAATGCATCCATTCGTGTACATCCTCAGCAGTCCCTACAGCTACATTTAGCTTACAACGGGAATACTGGACACGCTGACGTGATGAGCTACTTCGAAAATTCGACTAAGAACCCAGAATTCGCACCCGCGTAGATGTCCTGCTTCATCGCGACTCCGAACGACGCCGTGAAGTACGGCCTGAACCACGCATTCAGGAAGAGAAAGGGCGTTTTGGGATTGTCGGGCGTGGCCGGGCCGCCAAGTGCGTAGATGGGGTCCCACGGAGCGAACCTCCCGACGTTCCTGCCGTCCCAAAACACGGTCCCTTGCTCCGGGCCAGTCTCCCAGCGCCACTTGGCGGTGGTGTTCCAGACTCGTGCCCCGCCCAC
>JBJMRA010000080.1:0-11209 GCA_045802365.1 Hyphomicrobiales bacterium
ATCGTGAGCCCCGCGGCCATCGCGTGGCCGCCGCCTTTGACGAGGAGGCCCGCTTCGAGAGCCTGCCGGACGGCGCGGCCCAAATCCACGCCGGCAATCGAGCGGCCGGAACCGGTCGCGCGCGAGGTGTCCTTGCCATATCCGAGCACGAACGCCGGCAGGTTCAAGCGCTCCTTGATCCGCGAGGCCGCGAGCCCGAGCACGCCCGGATGCCAGCACTCCCCGGCAATCACGATCACCGGCACGCGTCCGCACCTCAGCTGGCTTTCGGCTTCGCGCTGCGCCGCGTCGACCACCGCAAGCTCGATCGCCTGGCGGTCGCGGTTGAGGTTCTCGAGCTTCTGGGCGAGCTCGGCCGCCGTCGAGCGGTCGCGCGTGGTGAGGAGCTCATAGGCAATTCTGGCGCTGCCGATGCGGCCCGCCGCGTTGATCCGGGGGCCGAGCAGGAAGCCAAGCGCATGGGGATCGGGGCGGCGCTTCAACCTTGCCGCATCGGCGAGCGCCGCGAGGCCCGGGTTCTCGCGCCTTCCCATCACTTTGAGGCCCTGAGTCACGTAGGCGCGGTTCAATCCTTTTAGCGGAACGACGTCGCACACGGTCGCAATCGCGACGAGCTCCAGCCACTGCAGCAGGTTGGGCTCGGTCCGCGACGGGCTGAACCAGCCTCGTTTTCTGAGCGTGCGGTTGGTGGCGGCGATCAGCATCATCACGACGCCGCAAGCGCAGAGGTAGCCGAGGCCCGAGAGATCGTCGTTGCGGTTGGGATTGATGACCGCATGCGCCTCGGGCAGCGTCTCGCCCGCCAAGTGGTGGTCGACGATGACGGCGTCGAGCCCGAGCTCGGCCGCATGCGCCAAGGGATCGTGCGAGAGGACGCCGCAGTCGAGCGTCAAGAGGAGGCTCGCGCCCTTGTCCTTGAGCGCTCTCACCGCCGCCTCGCTCGGTCCATAGCCCTCAGTGATGCGGTCTGGGATATGCACGGTGGCACCCGATCCGGCCGCTTCGAGATAGAGCGTCATCAGCGCCGCCGAAGTGATCCCGTCGACGTCGTAGTCGGCGATGATGCCGATCTTCTCCTGCCGCATCACCGCGTCGGCGAGCCGCTCGGCCCCCTTCTCCATGTCGTTGACGGCGGAGGGCTGCGGCATGAGCATGCGGATGGTCGGCGTGAGATATCGCTCGACGTCGTCGACCGCCACGCCGCGTCCGGCGAGCACGCGTCCGAGGATCTCCGGCAGATCATGCTTCTCGGCGATCGCCAAGGCGTCGCGCTCGTGCGAAAGCCGCCGCAGCCACAGCCGGCCGGTCAGGGATCTTGTAACGCCCAGAAAGGGCTCGATCTCCTCGGGGTCGATCACTCTTGAGGCAGCCGAAGCCAGCATGGGTTAGAGAGTAATCCGAGTCGAGCGGCCGCACACGGGAATTAACCGACGTTTCACCGCCAAGGACACGAAGGACACCAACTGCGACGGCTTATTCTTCGTGACCTTCGTGCTCTTTGTGGTGAAATGGTTTCAGGGGAAGAGAGCAACTTGCTCGAGCCCCGCCGTCTCGGCGAAGCCGAACATCAGATTGAAATTCTGGATCGCTTGGCCGGCCGAACCCTTGACCAGGTTGTCGAGGGTCGAAACCAGGATCACCCGGCCTGGGATGCGGTCGGCATAGGCGGCGAGCATCACGTTGTTGGAGCCCCGCACGAACTGGGTCGCCGGGATGACACCTTTGGGCGCCATGTGCACGAAAGGCTCGGGTCCGTAGCGCTCCTCGAGGATGCGAAGGCAATCCTGACGGCTCGCCCCATCGGCGAGCCTCGCATAGGTCGTGCAGAGCTCGCCCCGGCTCATCGGAACGAGGTGCGGCGTGAAGTTGACGATCACCTCCCTGCCGGCAGCGCGCGAAATTTCCTGCTCGATCTCGGGCGCGTGCCGGTGGCTCGCGATGCCGTAGGGCGAAAGCCCCTCCCCCGCCTCGCAGAACAGGATATTCTGCTTCAGCGAACGGCCGGCGCCCGACACGCCCGACTTCGCATCGATCACGAGATCGGCCGGATCGATCGCTCCCGCCGCGACGAGCGGTAGCAGCATGATCAGAACGGCGGTCGGATAACAGCCGGGACAGGCGATGAGCCGGGCGTTGCGGATCTCCTCGCGATAGTGCTCGGTCAAGCCGTACACGGCCTCGCTCTGGAGAGAGAGCGCCTGGTGCGGCCCGCCGTACCATTTCTCGTAGACGGCGGGATCGCGCAGCCGGAAGTCGGCCGACATGTCGATGACTTTGAGGTGGTTCGGGAGATCCCGGATCACCTCTTGGCTCGTCGCATGCGGCAAGCCGCAGAACACGGCCTCGATAGAGGACCAGTCGGCGTCCTCGTTCTTGACGAGGCGGGGCAAGGATAAGTGGGAGAGGTGCGGAAAGACCTCGGCCATGGATTTGCCGGCGTGGGAATTGGCGGTGAGCGCTGCGATCTCCATCGCCGGGTGACAGGCGGCGAGCCGCACGAGATCGGCGCCGGTGTAGCCGGACGCTCCGATGACCCCGATCCTGATCTTCGCCATTGGCTTCTCCTCAAACAAAAACGGCCGGATGTGAACCCGGCCGTTCGACTTTCGCTTGCGCTGCCGGTCAGCGTTTCGAGAACTGGAAGGAACGTCGCGCCTTGGCGCGGCCGTACTTCTTGCGCTCGACGGTGCGCGGGTCGCGGGTAAGGAAACCGCCCTTCTTGAGGACCGGCCTGAGCTCCGGCTCGAAGTTGATGATGGCGCGGGAGAGGCCGTGGCGAACCGCACCCGCCTGCCCGGAAAGGCCGCCTCCGACAACGGTGCATTCGACGTCGATCTGGTCACGGCGGTTGGCGAGGTCGATCGGCTGCTGCACCAGCATCCTGAGGACGGGCCTCGCGAAATAAAGCTCGATCGACTTGCCGTTGACGGTGATCTTGCCGGCGCCGCGCTTGATCCAGACGCGCGCGACCGCATCCTTGCGGCGCCCGGTCGCATAGGCCCGGCCCTTCGCGTCGAGCTTGGGCTTCGCAGGCGCCTGCGGCTGGGCCTGGGTGCCCATGCCCATCGCGGCCCCGAGATTTGAAAGCGTGGTCTGTTCAGCCATGGTCACGAGCCTCTGAGCGTGTTCTTGGGGTTGCGGCCGGCGATGTCGAGCTTTTCCGGATTCTGCGCCGCATGGGGATGGTCTGGCCCCTTGTAGATGCGCAGATGCGTCATCTGCTGGCGCTTGAGGGGGCCGCCCGGCAGCATGCGCTTCACCGCCGCCTCGAGAACGCGCTCCGGGAACTTGCCGTCGAGGATCTGATGCGCCCGGCGCTCCTTGATCCCGCCCGGAAATCCGGTGTGCCAATAATAGGGCTTGTCCCGCCGCTTGTTGCCCGAGAACGCCACCTTCTCGGCGTTGATCACGACGATGTGGTCGCCGCAGTCCATGTGAGGCGTGAAGCTCGGCTTGTGTTTGCCGCGCAGCCGGTTGGCGATGATGGCAGCGAGACGGCCGACGATCAGGCCCTCCGCGTCGATCAGCACCCATTTCTTGTCGATGTCGCTCGCGCGCGCCGAATAGGTCTTCATCTTTTTACCCGCTGAATGCCGGTGAGTTTTCGAGGGGCCGCGCGGGGCGCGCGATTGCCGCGTCCGCACTAGGTGATCGCTTCGCCGCCGTCAAGGGGAGCCGCATGAAACCGATCTTTTCGCCGTGTGGTAAAATGATACCGCAAACTGTTGTTTTATGGCAACATGGGCCTTATTGTAATGGCCGCTCCTCTTTTCGCCGGAACCCTCGTCCCATAGAGTGGGGCCGGATCGGAGATGGCCACAAATGTTCCGCGCCGCCGCGTTCCTCGCTGCCCTGCTCTTCATCGGTCTGCCCGCTTTCGCCCAGGACACCAAGGATCAGTCCCAGATCCCGCCGGCGGCGGGGAGCGGGCAACCCCCCGCAGCGGGCGATCAGCAAGACCAGCAAGGCGAGGACCTGACATCGCCGGACGGCAACAGCGATGTCCAGGGCGACGACAGCGAAGTCTCTCCGGACGAGATGAGCCTGGGCGAGATCCCGTCGATCCAGACGGTCGAGCTCACCCCCGACATGGCGCGGCGGGCCGTCGATGTCTTCGCCCTCGTGCGCGAGAAGTACAAGGACTCGAACCTCGAAGAATACGAGAACCTCCAGGACTTCGTCGATCAGACGCCGGAGGGCAAGAATTTCGAGGCCGACGTCAAGGCGCACGGCTTCAACACGGTCACTGACTGGAACACCGCGATCACAACGGTCGGCTTCGCCTATTCGGCGTTGACCGACAATCAGACCGACGACGTCAAGGCGCAGATCGAGGAGGTGAAAAAGGATACCTCCATCGCCCAGGACCTCAAGGACAAGATGATCGCAAGCCTCACCGCGATGATCCCGTCCGAGAACAATCTCAAGGTCGTCCGTGACCTGATGAACGAGCCGGCCTATTCCGACAAGCTTAAGCTCCTCGCCGAGGAGGAATGAGCGAGCTCGTCGCGCGCCACCTCCAGCAGGGGGTTTTGCGTCTCACTCTCAGCGATCCGGCTACGCGCAACAGCCTTTCCTCGCGCATGATGAGCGCGCTTTCGGCGGCGCTCGCCGATGCGGCCCAAGATCGCGCGGTGCGGGTGGTGGTCATCGCGGCGATCGGGCCCGCATTCTCATCCGGGCACAATCTGAAGGAAATCACCTCCCATCGCGGCGACCCCGACGGGGGCGCCGCTTTTTTTGCCGCGCTCATGGACCAGTGCGCGAGGCTCATGCTGGCGATTGCCGAGCACCCGAAGCCGGTCCTCGTGCAAGTGCAGGGCATTGCGAGCGCCGCCGGATGCCAGCTCGTTGCAAGCGCGGACCTCGCGGTCGCATCGAGCGAAGCGAGCTTCTGCACGCCGGGCGTGAACATCGGGCTCTTCTGCTCGACTCCGATGGTGGCTCTCTCGCGAAACGTAGCGCCCAAGCATGCCATGGAGATGCTGCTCACCGGTGACGTGATCTCGCCAGCCGAAGCCTTCCGCATCGGGCTCGTCAACCGGGTCGTCCCGCCGAATCGGCTCGGGGAAGAAGCGGACGAGCTTGCACGGAAGATCGCGGCCAAGCCCGCCGCCGTCGTCGCGCTCGGGAAGCGAGCCTTCCGCCGCCAGCGCGAGCTGCCGCTCGCCGAGGCCTACGACCATGCAGCGGATGTGATGGTCGAGAACCTCATGCTCCCCGACGCCATCGAAGGTATCGGCGCCTTTCTCGACAAACGCCAGCCGAAATGGGGCGGATGAAGTACCCCGCCCCGATCAGCATGAACCACGACAGTTATCCCGAGACGTACATTCGCGACATTCTGCGGAGCGTGAAGACGATCGCCCTCGTCGGAGCATCGGCCAATGAGGTCAGGCCGTCATACTTCGTCATGAAGTATCTTCTCGACAAGGGATACGAGGTCACCCCGGTCAATCCGGGGCTCGCCGGAAAAGAGATCCTGGGGCGGAAGGTCTATGCCTCGCTATCCGACATTCCGCATCCGCTCGACATGGTCGACGTGTTCCGCAACTCGCAAGCGGCCGGCCCGGTCGTCGATGAAGCTCTCTCGCTCGACCCGATGCCGAAAGTGATCTGGATGCAGCTCCAGGTTCGCAATGATGAGGCGGCCGCGCGCGCCGAAGCAAAGGGCGTCAAGGTCGTCATGAACCGGTGCCCGAAGATGGAGTATGGAAAGCTCTCCGGAGAATGGGCCTGGGTCGGCGGCAATTCGGGCTTGATCTCCTCGCGCCGGCCTAGACTTCACGAAAGCGGAAAAGTCCAGAGCCTCGGCTTGGCCGCAAGACGGTGAAGCGACGGGGCGCGTCGATAGACGGTCGCTGCGGCTTCCGGTAAGGACGCTTCCGCCTCGACGGTGTGAGCAGGAGACCCCGAAATGAGCGACCCGACGCCCGGCTTCGACACGCTTGCCATTCACGCCGGCGCGCAGCCCGATCCGGCGACGGGCGCCCGCGCCACCCCGATCTATCAGACGACGTCGTTCGTCTTCGAGGACGTCAAGCACGCAGCCGACCTCTTCGCGCTTCGGGCCTTCGGAAACATCTACACGCGCATTATGAACCCGACCCAGGCGGTGCTCGAAGCCAAGGTCGCGGCACTCGAGGGCGGCACCGCCGCGCTCGCGACGGCGTCCGGCCACGGGGCACAGCTCATCACCTTCCACGCGCTCATGCAGCCGGGCGATGAGTTCGTGGCGGTGCGCCAGCTCTACGGCGGCTCGATCAACCAGTTCTCGCATTCCTTCAAGTCGTTCGGCTGGCACGTGGTGTGGGCCGACGCCGAACATCCGGCATCGATCGAAAAGGCGCTGTCGCCCAAGACCAAGGCGATCTTCATCGAGTCGATCGCCAATCCGGGCGGTCTCATCACCGACGTCGCGGCCGTCGCGAAGATTGCGCGCAAGGCCGGGGTTCCGCTCATCGTCGACAACACGCTGGCGACGCCGTACCTGTGCAAGCCTGTTGATCATGGCGCCAACATCGTCGTCCATTCGCTCACGAAATTCATGGGCGGGCATGGCAACTCGATGGGCGGCATCATCGTCGATGCCGGGAACTTCGATTGGTCGAAGAGCGGACGTTATCCGCTCCTCTCGGAGCCCAACGATTCCTATCACGGCCTCAAGCTGCACGAGACGTTCGGCACTATCGCCTTCGCCATCGCCTGCCGCGTTTTGGGCTTGCGCGATCTCGGGCCGGCGATCGCGCCGCTCAATGCGTTCCTCATCCTCACCGGGATCGAAACCTTGAGCCTGCGCATGCGCAAGCACTGCGACAATACGCTCGAGGTCGCGCAATGGCTCAGCAAGCATCCGAAGGTCACGTGGGTGAACTATGCCGCCCTCAAAGGGCACAAGCATTACGAGCTTCACCAGAAGTACTGCCCGAACGGCGCCGGCGCGGTGTTCACCTTCGGACTCGAAGGCGGCTACGAGGCCGGCATCGCGCTCGTTTCGAACGTGAAGCTCTTCTCACATCTCGCCAATGTGGGCGACACGCGATCGCTGATCATCCATCCGGCCTCGACCACTCACAGCCAGCTCTCGGCGGAGCAGCTCAAGCTCGCGGGCGCCGGCCCCGAGGTCGTGCGCCTATCGGTCGGCATCGAGGATCCCAAGGACATCATCGCCGATCTCGATCAGGCCCTCGCTTGATCTCATGGCGTGGCGAAGCGGACGGATGCCCGGCGGGCGGGTTGCGCCATGCTGGCATGAAGGTTCCATAGCGCCGCCGCGAAGACCACCATCGCCCCCGCCTGATGCAGGAGGGCCTGTGGAAGCGCCGCGTGCGTGAGCAGCGTCCAGACGCCGAGGCTCACCTGGAGAAGGACGAGGGCGAGCACCGCGATCGCCGAAATCGTCTGCCGCCGCCAGGCCAGAACAAAAGCGTAGAGCGCGACCGCGTAGGCGATCATCCGGTGATCGAATTGAACGGTGAGCGCGCTCTCGAAGAGATTCTTCCAAGCGGGCTCGATGGCGAAGAGTCCGGGCGGAACGAAGCTGCCGTCCATGAGCGGCCACGTATTATAGCCTTGGCCGGCATCGAGGCCGGCCACGAGAGCGCCGGCGCCGATCTGGATGAACACGAGGATAACCAAGCCGAGCGCGGCTAAATCGAGACGACCCTTCCTCTCCCTCTCGAGCCCGAGCGCGGTCCAGATCAGCGCGCCGAATATAACGGTGGCGAAAAGGAGGTGCGCTGCGAGCCTATATTGGCTGACATCGGTGCGATCGGTCAGACCGGACTCGACCATGTACCAGCCGAGCGCCCCTTGAAGGCCCCCCAAGACGAAGATCGTTGCGAGCCCCATGAGGAGGCGACGATTGAGCCGGCCGGTGAGCCAGAAGAAAACGAAGGGGATCAAGAACACGACCCCGATCAGCCGCCCGAGGAGGCGATGCGTCCACTCCCACCAGTAGATCGACTTGAAGCTCTCAAGCGTCATGCCCGGATTGACTACGGCATATTCGGGAATCTGCTTGTATCGCTCGAAGGCAGCCTGCCAGTCGGCCTCGTTCAGCGGCGGAATGACTCCGAGGATCGGCTGCCATTCGGTGATCGAGAGTCCGGAATCGGTCAGGCGTGTCGCTCCGCCGACAATGACCATCGTAAAGATCACGAGCGCGATCAGCCAAAGCCAGGTGCGGACGAGCGGCGCGGCTCTCAGTGTCGTTATAGAGGCGGTCATGACAGGCGACATAGGAGCCCCCTCCCCTCGCCTTCAAGCGCCCCAGCGCCGCATCCCACGCCGCTTGCATGCCGAACGCCCCTCTTCTAGCTCGGGCTCGCATGACGATCAGGCAACGCAAGCTCGCCGGGGTGGTGGCGATTGTCGTCTATCTCGTCCTTTACTGCCTGGCGGCCATGACGCTCGGCGGCGCTTTCATCGTCGGCCGGTCGAGAGCCCTGGAACTCGTTTATTTTGTCGTGGCTGGCATCGCCTGGCTTCCCCTCGCCATGGTGATCATCCGCTGGATGTCGAGACCCGATGCGGCTAGGCGGCTCTGACGCGCTTGAAGCCGTTCCCCGGCGCGAAGGGCTTGGCGAGCGCCCGCGGCCTCTCTCACCGACATCGAAGCCGATCCCCACCTCTTCAGCGCGTGACCGCAATCCTGACACAAGCCTGACCTGCTCGTGAAGGGCGCCTCGAGCAGCGTGATTGATGCACCGCGCGGCTGACAATGCCCGACCCTCTCGACCGTATCGAGTTAAGCGGAAGCCATCGTCGCCGAGGGATTTAGCAGCGGTGCCATCGGAAGCCCACGACGACCTGATCCGTCTCGCCAACGCACCATCCTTGCTCCTTGAGGGCGGTCGCCGTTTGATCGGCCTGGGTGCACTTGTCATTGGTCGGTTTCGGATCGGCTTTACAGGCCGAATAGGCGACGACCCAAACGCTCACCATGTTGAGCAAGGTCTCCGATGTCACATCTTTTGCGGTGAATCGGGGGTGATATTTCCTTCGGGCGCTCCCTGGGTTCGCGAAGGCGTCGAGCATGATCGCGCAAAGCAACGTTGCAACCATGAAGCGTTTCATTGTCCCACTCCTATCATGAAAGGCCCTTGGCTTTCCTCAGTCGGGCCCGTTGGAAGGCTGGGCGTACACGTTTGTCCCGGTTTCGGGCAGCTCGGCACCCCGGCATTCGACATCGCAGGCCGCGTGACCGGCCATGCCTCCACAAGCCTAGAGAACCGGAGCGGTGGCGCCCGCCTGCCCATGCGAGCACCTCGCCTCGCATAAGCTTCTTCCTCAAATTGAGAAATTCGGCCGAGTGAAGACCATTGAATGGTGAGTTGGGCGTTCGCCGAGCTCAATCGGTTTTTGAGGAGCCGTTCACACCCCGGTTGCCCGTCACACCCGGTCCTCGGGCTTGACTGCCGCAAGGTACGGCCCGGTAGTCTCTCCGCTTGTCGCCCGCGATCTTCTGCCTCAAACAATTTGCCATGCCAGTTCTATCGATCAAGCCAGCCCCGCTCTGTCTCGCGCCGATCTTCGACGCTTCAAAGAACCCGATCGTCGCCTCTATTCGTCAGATGACGCGGCGCTACAACATTCTTTACCCGATTACCGCCACCTTTCGACAAAATGACCCAAAGTACATCATAGAGGATAAGATGGTGGCGCTGCTGGACGCCATGACCATTCAGACTCTCCAGTATTTGCTTCACAAGCCGCCGGCGGCACGGAAGCGAACTGGCCGTGCGAAGTGGGACGCGATGGTAGCATTCAAAAAGGCACTCGTGGCGCATGCTGACTATTTCGGCATACGCTTCATGAAAGCCGATACCCGCGACCCGGAGGGAATGAACTATTGGCTTGAGCGGGTCGACACCGGGCTAACCGGCGGCCAGAACTACGTCCAGTTTCTGAAATGGCGAAAGAGCCGAGAAAAGAAGAGCTTTCGGGAAGCCGTCGGTCCCGTCTGGAGTGAGCTCCAATACTTCGATGAAACGCAACGCCAACAGTACGTGGTACATTTCGAAGGCCACTCTGCGTTGGATGCCTCCGACGAGCCGCTAGACACAAGAAGCGGAAGTGGTGCCTATTCGGAAATCCCCGGCACCTTCATATACGTATGCTCGGCACGATCGCGCACGATTTACTCGGCACCGTCCATAGGAGGCGAGTTACACCATTCTAGTTTTTTGTCAGGTGAGCCGGTTATTGCTGCTGGAGATTGGATGGTTGATAACGGAAAGATAATCTATTTCAATGCATCGAGCGGTCACTATCGGCCGCTGCCTGGCGGCCTAGAGTTGTTCGCAAGAACTTTCGAACACCATTTCTATCCCGACACCCTTATCCAACCTGAGCATCAAGGCCCGATCTTTTTGTTGAGGGACTTCCTGCTTCGCGGGCTCGCCGCTCCCGTGCGGAAAAACGTCCTGCTCCAGTTTCAAAGCCGGCTCGGTTCCTACCCGATTGATAAGGTAATGTCCAAATATATGGCCAGCCAGGGCGATCAACCGTGACTTAGCTTCAGCCTGCGCGCAATCCAATAGGGAGCGTCGGTTCCGTCGCTCGGCAAACTCCAGGCACGGTCCTCGACGTGGTTCTGGGCCCTGCTGCGAAGGTCAGCGCCCGACAGGCGAGCCATGCCAGCACAAGGCCGCGCTCGCGCCGTTTGTCATCCGGTGGGGACCCGACGCCTCGAGCAACGTCCTTCGCCAGAGCGGCGGGCTCATTGGCTCGGCGGTTCCGTCACACATTTCGCCGTCCTCCGATGCGAAAGAAAAAGCCCGCTTCCGCGGGCTGAGTTTTGAGAGAGCACAACCGGGTGAGGGGGAGGAAGGCTCTCTCGCCGCGGTCCAAATGGACGAGAGGGCCTTCAGTTCCATACGGGAGTAAAAAAGGACGGCCCGGTTTTCGCGGATAGGCAAAAGGAAGCCCGCCTTGGGGAGAGGCGGGCCGAAGCGTCGGAGAGCCTGTGAGGGGAAGGGGGATCGGCTCTCCTACCGATTCAAGAGGGACCGCACGGAAAGGTTCCTGTTGAGAACAGGAACGTCCTACCGCCAGACCCGAGGCGCAGTTGTGGTATTCGGGGAATCAGCCATTTGGGCCTCGGCCGGCCGGAAGCCATCCGCCGCATTCTGACCGACTATCTCAAGCGGCGGTGATTGCTCGGGAAGGAATGACGCTATGGCGCTCGTTTTATTCGATACTTACA
>JBJMRA010000081.1:0-16261 GCA_045802365.1 Hyphomicrobiales bacterium
CCATTCAGCGCCAAGGAAGGGTCGCGGATAAGACCTCCGTCGGCGATGCCGCGCCCGAGTCACGCGCGCACGGCATGAGCGTCGAGCTCAATGTCGCTTGGACGAGGTTCATGGAGGAAAGCTATACCTTCATAGACTGCCCAGGCTCGATCGAATTCGCCCAGGACGCGCGCGCGGCGCTCGCCGGCTGCGATGCCGCGGTCGTCGTCTGCGAGCCAGACGACAAGAAGGTTCCGGCGCTCCAGCTCATCCTGAAGCAGCTCGACGATCTGGCGGTGCCCCGTTTCATCTTCGTGAACAAGATCGATCGCACCGAGAGCCGACTTCGCGACGTCCTCACCTATCTTCAGCCGGCAAGCTCGAAAGCGCTGATCCTCCGCCAGATCCCGATCTGGAGCGGCGACAGCGTCTCGGGTTTCGTCGATCTCGCGCTCGAGCGGGCCTACGTCTATCGCGAGAATGTGCCGAGCGAAATCGTTGACATACCGGCGGACATGCGAGATTCCGAGAAGGAAGCGCGCTTCGCCATGCTCGAGAAGCTCGCCGACTATGACGACGAGCTCATGGAGCAGCTCCTGTCCGATATCGAGCCGCCGAAGGACCGCGTTTTCGGGGATCTGTCGCGCGAGCTCGCCCAAGGTCTCGTCACCCCGGTCCTCCTCGGCTCGGCCGAAAACGGCAATGGCGTGCTCCGCCTTTTGAAGGCGCTTCGGCACGAGGCGCCGGGCGTCGCTCAAACTGCGAGGCGTCTCGGACTGGGGGCCAACGGCAACACGACCGTTCAGGTACTGAAGACATTCCACACGGCGCATGGCGGCAAGCTGTCGCTCACACGCATTCTCTCAGGGTCCGTCTCGGACGGCACCGTCCTCTATGGCGGCAAGGGCCAGGATGCGCGCGTCGCCGGCGTGTTCACGCTCATGGGATCCACTCCGAGCAAGATCGCAAAGGCGGAGGCCGGCGACACGGTGGCTCTCGGGCGCATCGAGAGCATTGCGACGGGCGAGACCGCGTCCACCGCGAAGGGCGCGACGCCGCAGCTCATCGCGCTCGACGTCGCGCCGCCGGTCTACGGAATGGCGATTTCGGTGAGCGACCGCAAGGACGAGGTCAAGCTCACAAGCGCCATTGCCAAGCTGATCGAGGAGGACCCCTCGCTTTCCCTCGAGCATAATCACGACACCCATGAGATGGTGCTGTGGGGGCAAGGCGAGATGCATCTTCGCGTGGCGCTCGAGCGCCTGCGCGGGAAGTTCGGCGTGCAGGCAACTTCAAAGCCGCGCCGGATCGCCTATCGCGAGACGATCAGGAAGCCCGTGCAGGTCCGTGGACGTCACAAGAAGCAATCGGGTGGTCACGGCCAGTTCGGTGACGTGGTCGTAGAGATAAAACCGCTCTCGCGAGGCGAAGGATTCGTCTTCACCGACACGATCACCGGCGGAGTGGTGCCGAAACAGTATATCCCGGCGGTCGAGTCGGGCGTTCGCGAGTGGATGTCTCACGGCCCGCTCGGATTCCCAGTCGTCGACTTCTGCGTCAACCTCTCAGACGGGAGCTATCACGACGTCGACTCGTCCGAAATGGCGTTCAAGACGGCGGCCCGGATCGCCATGACCGACGGCATGCCGCAATGCTCGCCGGTATTGCTCGAGCCGATCGTCGCGGTCGAGATCCACGTTCCGAACGATGCGACCTCGCGGGTCAACCAGATCGTCTCCGGTCATCGCGGACAGCTTCTCGGGTTCGACGCACGCGACGGCTGGTCGGGCTGGGATACGGTCAGGGCGCATATGCCGGAAAGCGAGATCGGGTCGCTCATCATCGAGCTGCGCTCGGCGACGGCGGGCGTCGGCACCTTCACATTTCGGCATGATCATATGTCGGAATTGACGGGCAGGCTCGCCGATCAGGTGGTCGCGACGCGGAAGGCCGAAGCCGCCTGACGCTATCGCGCATGCGTGAACAGGCGTGAATTGCCCCTTGCGTGGCAATTCACTAGCCTTTGCTCGAGTGATCGCGAAAGGATTCTGCCATGTTCATCAAATGCAGGCGTGACTGGGAGTTGCCAGAGCGGCTCGCAACGCCCGAAGCGGTGTTCCTCAATCGTCGCATGTTCATGGGCGCCGCGGCGGGCGCGCTCGCAGCCGCGAGCGCCGCCCCGGCTCTTGCCGAGGGTGACCCGTCGGCCAGTTTCTATCCCGCTCCTCCCAATCTCAAGTTCAAGGATGCGGGCCGGCCGGTCACGGATGAGGCCCTCAACACCGACTACAACAATTTCTACGAGTTCGGCACCTCGAAGCACATCGCGCGCAACGCGGCGAATCTTCCGGTCCGGCCGTGGGATATCGTTTTCGACGGCGAGATCGAAAAACCGTTCACGATCTCCGTCGATGATCTTCTGAAGAAGGTCACGCTCGAAGAGCGGGTGGTCCGCCATCGCTGCGTCGAGGCATGGTCGATGGTGGTGCCGTGGACCGGTTTTCCGCTCAAGGACCTGGTCGCGATTGCAAAGCCCAATTCGAATGCCAAATTCATCAGGTTCGAGACCTTCAATCGGCCCGACATCGCTTCAGGACAAAGGCCGGGGCTCTTCGGCAGCTATCCCTGGCCCTATGTCGACGGTGTCACGATGGCCGAGGCCATGAACGAGCTCGCCTTCATGGTGACGGGCGGCTACGGCAAGCCGGTCGCGAAATCGATGGGCGCGCCGATCCGGCTGCATCTCCCGTGGAAGTACGGGTTCAAGTCGGTGAAGTCGATCGTCAAGGTCAGCTTCGTCAGGGAGCGGCCGGTGAGCTTCTGGGAAGAGCTTCAGTCGTCCGAATATGGCTTCTGGGCCAACATCAATCCGGAGGTGCCGCACCCGCGCTGGAGTCAGGCCGACGAGCTCGTGATCGGCACCGACGAGCGCGTGCCGACCCAGCTCTTCAACGGCTACGGCGCGTTCGTCGCCGACCTCTACAAGGGCCTCGAGAACGAACGCCTCTATATGTGAGACGCTTGCCAAGCACATCTCGGCGTCGCCATTGCAAAAGGTTTCCTCGCCATCTCGAGTTTGTTAGAATTCTAACATCGCGATTTCGCCGACGGGCCTAGACGTCTCCTACCGTGAACACGGTGATAGGAGATTGAAATGACTACCCACGAGAAAAGGGCGAATGATTATTCGGGCTTCAATGATCCGCTGAATGACCTCGTGCTGACGTGGATACTGGCCCTCGTGGCGCTCGCTGCGTTGAGCGTCGCGCTGCCTTCATGAGGTTCATTCGAGCGCGTCGAGAGCGAGCGTTGTAAGGTGCGGCCGCCCAAAAAATTGAAATTGCCGTCTCAGGCGCGTATTCTGCGAAACCGGATCAATTCAGACGATTTGGTTGCATGGGCACGGCAACTCCCGACAGTCTCCGGAAACTCGATTTCTTCGCATCTCTGAGTGACGCTGCTTTCGAAGAGCTGAGCCGGCATTGTCTTCACAGAGCTTTTGGTCCGCGGGAACTCATTATCGGCCATCGCGACGACACCCATGATGTGTTATTTCTTCTCGATGGCCGTGCGCGAGTTTGCATCTACTCGCGAGAGGGCAAGCGGGTGAGTTTTCGAGAAATCTCGCCGGGCGCGATTTTCGGCGAGCTTTCAGCCATCGACGGACAGCCTCGATCGGCAAGCGTCGAGAGCGTGGGCGTGTGTTCGACGGCGATCATGCCAAATCGGATATTCATGCAAGCTCTTGACGATCATCGAACGTTCAGGATGGCCGTCATGCGGCACATCACGGCACTGGCCAGGAAGCTCAGTGACAGAGTGTTTGAATTCAGCACGCTCGCAGTCCGAGCCCGCCTGTATGCAGAACTGCTCCGGATTGCGGATTCGACTCAGCCAAACGCAAACTCAGCGCTCATTTCCCCCACTCCGACTCATGAAGAGATCGCCAGCCGCATCAGCACTCATCGCGAGGCCGTTACGCTGGAATTGGCCCGGCTGGAGGAACTCGGTCTGGTCGCCAGAACCGGCCGTACGCTGGTGATCACCAATCTCGCCGGACTTCGAAAGCTAGCGGGTGAACACGACTTCGAATAGAACGGGCTGTTTGCCGAGCTCGTTTTCCACCGGGTGCGCTACTCGAGCGTGAACTCGTCGCCCCACGAAAACACTCTTATCTTTCCGTGCGGTTGACTTTTCGCGATCGCCACCGCCCATCCGGTGGCCGGGCCGGGCTGGAACACTCCCTCGTGGACGGCGCCGGGCTTAGTCGTCCACACGCCGTCCTTCGTGAAGCCATCCGCGCCCTGGAAGGCCTCGCAGGCGGCACCAGTGCCGTCGTCGTTCTTCTGCACGACCCAGGCATGCAGCTTCAACATCGTCTCGTCGTCGTCGAGCTTCAGGGGGCCCCGGGGCGATACACGCCCATTCTCGATCCTCAGCACATCGTCGAAGTTGCCTCCCATACTACCACCTCCACTTCGCGCGGTTCACCTGGTTGCAAGCAGCTGACTGCCAGTATCTCACAAGTTGCCGAGTTCGCCTAGACGTCGCCGGGTTGTGGCCGCGGCGACGACATTTCCCTTCAGCTCGTAGAGACGTAACGCTGCGGATGCGGCGGTGACCGCCTCGCCGCCCCGGCGGGACGCTTCGAGCACTTGCGACAGGTCGAGAAGCGCCTCCGCCCGGTGGTTGAGAAAGTCGGTCGTTTCGGCGAGCGCCACCGCCTCGCGCGCGAACGCCTCTGCCTCCCGGATCTCGGCACGCCTCGCGAGCACACGCGCACGGACCCCCCGCCAGAGAACCTGCGTGAGCAGGTCACGGCTCCCAGCGAGCCGAGCGCTCAGGTCTGCAAGGTCTTCAGCCTCCTCGTCGCGCCCCTGCTCAAGGATTGCCCGCGCGAGAAACGCGGCGGTCGTCGAGAGGAACGCACGCTCGCCCATAGCCTCGAGCGCACGATACCCCGTGCGCAGGCTCGCCTCCGCGGCAACCGGGTTTCCCGCGAGCAGCTCAACGACAGCCTCGTTCTGGGAGGTGGCGACATTGAGGTTGAGGCCGAGTTCGACATAGGCAGCGTTGCTCGTGGCGAGCAGCTTGCGGGCAAGCCCCAAGCGTCCCACCATCGCGTGCAGGCCGGCAAGGTGGCGCAAGATCGCCGCCTCGGACTCGGGGCTCTCGCGCACCTCCTCGCGCATCGCCTCGCAGCGGCGGATGCCCTCCTCGGCCGGTGTCGGACCAAACCAGAGCGAGGAAGCGATCCACGTCAGGATATCGTTGCGTACGTGCTGGTCCCCCGCTAGGCGCGCGTGCGCGGCTGCCCGTTCCCAGGCCTCGGCTGCCGCCTCGGCGCGGGCCTCAAGCCAATGGAGCCACGCCTCGAGCCGTCGGGCGCGGCAGAGACCGAGCTCGTCCTCAAAGCGCTGGAATACGGGGATCACCAGGGTCGCGACCCGCGCGACCTCGTCAGTTCCCCCGTCCTCGACTTGAATGAGCCGCAGGAATTGCTGCTGGACGAGCACGTGCGATTTCGCACGCTCATCGTCCGCAGCGGCAGACAGCCTCTCCGCCTCCTCGAGCACGCGCCCGGCATCGGCCAACCGGCCGCTTTCGATCAGCGCAGCACCGAGCTGTACGAGCAGCGCCGTGCGCCGCGGATCGTCGGTGGAGAGCAATCGAGATACCCGTTCGAGCAGTCCGATCGCTGCGGGAAGATCGCTACGGGCGAGGGCCCGCCGTCCCGCGGCTTCGAGCCGCTCGGACGCACGGTGCGCAAGCGAGCCGGCGTGCGTGTCCCGCAATGCGAGTGCGCCGCGGCAGAGGAAGGCCTGTTCGAGGTGGTAACCCACGATTTCCTCGAACTCGCGCGAGCGGCCCTCGGCTGCGGACTCCACCCAACCGGCGACGCGCTCGTGCAGATCGGCCCGCACGTTCTTCGGTAGGGAGCGATAGGCGGCGTCGCGGATCAAGATGTGACGGAACCTATAGGCCCTCTCGCCAGCGAACTGCGGCGCGTCCGGGCGGATCAGGTCTCGCCGCACAAGTGCGGCCAAGGCGTCCTCGCGCGCCGAGTCGAGCACGGGAAGGGCGAGCTCGCGGACAGCGCCGCGGTGAAATACAACTCCCTCGACCGCGGCGGTCGTCAGAATCGCGCGCTCCATGGGCGGCAGGCCCTCGAGACGGGCGGCGAGGAGCGCGTTTATCGTTGAGGGAACGGGCAGCTCGGCCAGATCCGAATTGGCGACCCAATGGTCGGCCTCGCGCGTGAGCAACTCGTCTTCCACGAGCATCGCCACGAGTTCCTCCGCAAAAAGCGCATTGCCGACGGCTGCATTGGTAATTCGCGATTCCGCCTCGGGCGGCAAAGGCGCGTGGTCGAGCAGGTTGGAGATCAGCTCGCGACATTCTGAGTCGCTGAGCGGCTCGACCGTTATGGAAGTCTTATGCTTGCCAGCCGGCCAACCCGGACGCGCGTCTAGTAGCTCTGGTCGCGCTATGCAGATGAGCAGAATCGGGACATCGCGGGAGGAGTGGGCGATGTGCTCGATCAGGTCGAGAAAGGTCGACTCGGCCCAGTGGACGTCGTCCACCACGACGACAAGCGGGCCCGATCGCGCGAGCGCCTCAAACAGCCGCCGGATGGCCCATGCTGTCTCCTCGCTCGTCGTCTGTCCTGAGCCGCCGAATCCGAGCGTATCGATGACGCGCTCGGCAATCATTTCGGCCTTCTCGTCCCCTGCCATCCGCGCTGCGATGATCGTGACAAGTTGCTCGCGGGAGTCCAGTCCTGCCGGGCGCACGATCTCCCGGACGATCTCGGCTAACGGCCAGTACGTGATGCCCTCGCCATAAGGCAGACAGCGACCGCGCAGGACCGTCACATCGCCGGCAAGGCCGGTCGTGAACTCGCGTACAAGCCGCGACTTGCCCACACCTGCATCCCCAAGAACGGTGACGAGATGGCACGTTCTATCGCCGATCACGTTGCGGAAGCTGCTCTCGAGCAATGCACGTTCACGTTCGCGCCCGACGAAGGGAGAGTCGAAACGGCGTGTTTGACCGGGAGCTAGGACGTCCATGACGACCAGGGCGTCGATGGTCTCGCCATGTTTGAGCGAACGCGGCCCGCTCGGCTCTACGACTACCGCGTCGCGCACGAGCCTATACGTCGCCTCCCCGATCAGGATTTCATTCGCGCTGGCTGCTTCTTCGAGGCGTTTCGCGACATTAACGGCCTCCCCGGCGATTAGCATAAACTCCTGCGTGCTGTCCCCGGTGATCACCTCGCCGGTGTTGACGCCGATACGGTTTGAAAGGCGGACACCCCAACCCGCTTCGAGCTCGCGGTTGAGGATCGTCAATGTATCGCGCATCTCTACCGCCGCCCTCACGGCGCGCAGAGCATCGTCTTCGTGGAGGATCGGCACCCCGAACACCGCCATAATCGCGTCTCCGATGTACTTTTCCACAATACCGCCATGCCGCCGGACAACCGCACTCAGCTCACCGAAATAACGGGCAAGCAGATTGCGGAGCGCTTCCGGATCGAAGTCGAGGCTAAGCCGCGACGAGTGGACTATGTCGGTGAAGACGATCGTGACGACCTTGCGAGCATCCGGCATGGGCTCGCGGGCTTCAGGCACGCGCCGGCGCGATGCGGCCGGGTTCACTCCTGATTTCGAGCGGTCCAAGAACTCCATCTTCGTCCTTCCGGACGGCAAAGACTGTCAATGAAATTAGCACTCGCCCGGGGCGCGCTCCAGCGCAACCAGCAAATGAGAAAAATTGCCGGCGGTGGTGGTCACATAAAAAGGGCCGGATCAAAAGACCCGGCCCAAGTTATGGGTTCGCCCGTTCGGGCACTCCGGAGAGTCCGAAGTAGGACAGCGGAAAGATACAAGGGGAGGGAGTAACTTCCGCCTGTCGCGCTTCCGATGGATGCGACGAGGCGAGAATGCTTGCGACTCGGCCGGCTCACAAGGCACCGAGCCTCATGGGAGCCATGACCTCCTCGCATGTCAAAAGCTCCACTCTTTCGCTTTGGAGACGATGAAGTCGCGGAAGACGACCACCCGCTTCGAATCCTTGAGCTCCTCGGGATAAACGAAATAGGTATCGAACTGGGGTGGGTTTTCGCCGGCGAGATTGATCTGCATGAGGCTCGAGTCCTTGCCCACGATGTAGTCGGGAAGCGAGGCGATTCCGACGCCCGCTTCGACAGCCCGGCGCAAGCCGTAGGCGCTATTGACCCTGAGCGTCGCGGGCCGCGGCTCGCCGTTCTGCCGGCCGGCGGATTCGAGCCAATTCACGGGCTCGAGATAGGTGGGCGCCTGACCGAAGACGAGGATCGAATGCCCATCGAGTTCGCCGATGCTCTTGGGGGCGCCGCGCCGCCGCACGTAGTCGGGCGAAGCATAAAGATGGTGGTGTACGGTGAAGAGCTTGCGCTGGATGAGGTCGGGCTGGACCGGTCGGCGCAGGCGAATGGCGACGTCCGCCTCGCGCATCGCGAGGTCGAGCTCGCGATCGTCGAGCAGCATGGTGACCCGGATCTCGGGATAGAGATCCATGAACTCGGCGATCCGCGGGGTCAGCCAGACGGAACCCATGGCGACCGTCGTCGTGATCCTGAGCTCGCCCGAGGGCTTGTCCTTCGAATCCATGAGGCGCGTCTGCGCGGCGGCGAGCTTGGTGAAGACGTCGTGCGCGGTCCGGTAGAGGACCTCTCCCTGCTCGGTGAGGATGAGCCCGCGGGCGTGCCGGTGAAAAAGCGGAACGTTCAGATCCTGTTCGAGCGCGCTGATCTGCCGGCTTACCGCCGATTGCGAGAGCCCGAGCTCATGGCCCGCATGCGTGAAGCTTCCCGCTTCCGCGACCGCGTGAAAGATCCGGAGCTTGTCCCAGTCCATCATCGCGCTATTCCGCGGCCTCGCGGACATGCTCCTGGGAGGCCAGCCACTTCTCCGCCTCGAGCGCCGCCATGCAGCCCATTCCCGCCGCCGTGACCGCCTGGCGATAGACATCGTCGGTGACGTCGCCCGCGGCATAAACGCCCGGCACAGACGTTGCGGTCGAGCGGCCGGTCGTGATGATGTAGCCGCCGGCATTGAGCTGAAGCTGGCCGGCGAAGAGCTCGGTTGCGGGCTTGTGCCCAATGGCGATGAAGACGCCGTCGATCGGCAGGCGCTCGACAGCGCCCGTCCTGACATTGCGAAGCCGGGCCGCGGTCACCGCCTTGGGCTCGTCCATCCCTTCCACCTCATCGAGGACCGTCTCCCACCTCACCTTGACCTTCGGATTGGCGAACAGCCGGTTCTGCAGGATTTTTTCGGCCCGGAACGAATTGCGGCGATGAATGACCGTTACTTCCTGGGCGAAGTTGGTGAGGAACAACGCCTCTTCCACGGCCGTGTTGCCGCCCCCCACCACGAGCACCTTTCTGCCGCGATAGAAGAACCCATCGCAGGTTGCGCAGGCCGAGACGCCGAAGCCCTGGAACTTGCGCTCGGAGGCGAGCTCGAGCCAGCGCGCCTGGGCGCCCGTCGCGATGATGAGCGCATCCGCCGTGTATTGCCGGCCCGAATCGCCCGAAAGACGGAACGGCCGGCGGTCGACCCTCACATCGGTGATGTGGTCGGAGACGATCTCGGTGCCGACATGCTCGGCCTGCGCCTGCATCTGCTCCATGAGCCACGGACCCTGGATCACGTCCGCAAAACCGGGATAGTTCTCGACATCGGTCGTGATGGTGAGCTGACCCCCCGGCTGGATGCCCTGGATCAGGATCGGCTTGAGCATTGCGCGGGCTGCATAGATGGCGGCCGTGTAACCGGCAGGGCCGGAGCCCAGGATAACGATTCGGGCATGCCGGGAGGTCATGGCTTTCTCCGATGCGCTATGATTCTGTAGCATAGCTGATTTCGTCCCGATCACAAGGCGAGCCCCTACAGTTCGTATCTCCCCGCGTTGCGGGCAAGTGCCGGGGCCGTGACAAAAATCGGTTGCTGAAATGCGGGCCACAAGCGAGGGTGCGCCCGGAGCAATCTCATGAGCGATATTGTCCTGCCCCGGCCAAGAGGATGGTTCGGGCTCGTTTCGTCCTCGGCAACGGCGGTGGTCGTCGGATTTGCGAGCACGATCCTCCTGATCATGGAGGCGGCTCGCGCGGTCGGCGCAACTCAAGCACAGCAGGCGTCCTGGGCGGCCTCGCTTTGCTTCGCGATGGCGATCACCTCGCTGATCCTCAGCTGGCGCTACCGCATGCCAATCATCACCGCGTGGTCGACGCCCGGGGCGGCCCTTATCGCCACGAGCGCATCCGGCGTTTCCTACGAAAACGCGCTCGGAGCCTTCGTGGCAGCCGGCCTTCTCACCTGTCTCGCCGCCCTCGTAACGCCGCTTGCGCGATTGATCGAGCGGATACCGGCGGCGCTCGCATCGGCCATGCTTGCCGGTGTGCTTTTGCGTTATTCAATGGGAGTTCCCGGCGCGGCCACCGCATTGCCGGGGCTCGTGCTCCCGCTCGTCGTGGTCTTCTTTGCGCTTCGCTTGAGCTATCCGCTGTTCGCAGTGCCGGCGGCGGTCGTCATCGGCATCGCCGCTGCGGCGCTGACCGGGCTCTTTCCAGCAAGCTGCTGCGCAGCTCGGATCGCGTGGCTCGAATGGACGACCCCCAGGTTCGATCTCGCGACCATGGTGAGCCTCGGGCTCCCGCTGTTTCTGGTGACGATGGCATCCCAGAATTTGCCGGGTTTCGCGGTGCTCAGGGCCGCGGGGTATCAGCCGCCGGTAAAGGGCGCTCTCTGGGTGACCGGCATCGGATCCATCATGGCGGCGCCCTTCGGCAGTCATCAGATCAACCTTGCGGCGATCACCGCCTCTCTCGTCACCGGCTCCGACTGCCACCCTGACCCAAAGTGGCGGTGGCTGGTCGCTTGGCCTTATTTCTTCATCTATGCCGCGGTCGGGCTTGCGGCCTCCTCGCTCGTCGAGACGCTCGGGGCGCTCCCTTCGCCGCTCATCGTCGCAATCGCGGGCCTTGCGCTCCTCGCACCGCTCATGGCGAGCTTGAGCGCCGCGTTAAGGGAGCCGCGTGACATCGAGACGGCGCTCGTCACCTTTCTCGTGACGGCCTCGGGATTGACGCTCGCAGGCATTGGCTCCGCGTTTTGGGGTCTCCTCGCAGGCTTGGCCCTCTACGCCGCCAGGCATGTGTTCGTTCGGCCGAGCTAGCCTAAGATCGCCTTGCTCGACTGAGATCACACAACGGTCGTTTTCACGGTGATGTTGCCCCGGGTCGCATGACTGTAGGGGCAGACGACATGCGCGCGTTTCGCGAGGTCCTCGGCCTTCGCCCTGTCGAGTCCGGGCAGGCTCACATCGAGCGCGACGGTGAGTCCGAAGCCTTCTTTGTCGTCGCGCTCGCCGATGCCGACATGCGCCGTCACCTTGGCATCCTCGCCGATCCTGATCTTGTCCTTGCCCGCCACGAACTTGATGGCGCCGAGATAGCAGGCGGCGTAGCCGGTCGCGAAGAGCTGCTCCGGATTGACCCCGGTGCCTGAGCCGCCCATCTCCTTGGGCAACGTCAGCTGGACGTCGACCTTGCCGTCGTCGGTCCGGCTGTGGCCATCGCGCCCGCCGGTCGCGGTCGCATGCGCGGTGTAGGCAACGTTCATCAGACACCTCCTCGGATTCGAATCTTAAGGTTTTATGCGCCCATGAGGGAGGCCGCCGCAACTCTCATTCGGCGTCTTCGTCCTCGAGATGGAAGCGGTGGATCATCCGATGATAGACCGGAGCCAGCATGAGGCCGGCGACCGCGAACAGGAGCAGCCCCGAGAGGATCGCGTAGACGCTTGCGAAGATCTTTCCGCCCGTCGTGTGGAGCGGGCTCACCGGCCCCATGGTCGACAGGATCATCGAGGCGTTGAGGACTGCGTCGATGAGGTTCATGCCTTCGAGAGTTATGTAACCGGTCGTTCCGACGACGAGGGAGGCGAGGATCACGGCGGCGGCGACCGTCACGTTGCGGCCGAGGCGCCGCACGAATGCCGCTTCGCTTGCGAGCGGCTCGCCTTTCCTCTCGAATCCGATCAGCCGGCGCACGATGCCCCGCCAGCCTCATGTGCCAAGGGCGTGCATCACGATTTGACGGCGATGGGGCGCTGCGCGATGTTCGAACAGGAACACCGCCTGCCAAGTGCCAAGCGCCAGCGTTCCCTCGGCGATCGGAATGGTGAGCGAGGTCTGGGTGAGGGCAGACTTGATGTGCGAGGGCATGTCGTCCGGCCCTTCCTCGCGATGGCGGAACCAGGGCGTCTCCTCGGGCACCAATCTGCGGAAGAACTCCTCGAGATCGTGCCTGACATCGGCGTCGGCATTCTCCTGGATGAGGAGGGAGGCCGAGGTGTGCCGGACATAGAGCGTGAGCTGCCCGAGCGCGATCGCGCTCTCCGCGACGGCACTCCGCGCCTCGCCCGTCACGTCGTAGAGGCCCGCCGCGGTCGTCTCGATGGTGACGGTCGTCTGCTTCTGGCGCACCACCGGAAACCCCCGCGAGCTCATCGGCGTTCAAAGGCTTGGTTGTTCCGGAGAATGGCAATGGCAAAACCACGGATAAAGCACAATACCTGGGTCGTCGCCGCCGACGGCGGGCGGGCGCTCGTGATGCGCAACGAGGGCGACGCCGAGTTCCCGCGCCTCGCCGTGCTTCGCACTTATGGCGAGGCTTCGGGGCAGGGCGGGCCCGCCGGGCCTCAGGCGCGCTCCGATGAAGAGACGGGCCGCCCGCGCGGCGAGGACCGCCTCATGCGAGAGCTGGCCGGCGACCTCCTCGCGGGCCTGAGAAAGGGCGAGTTCTCCTCGCTCATCATCGCCGCCGCGCCGATCGCGCTCGGTGAGCTCAGGCGGCAGATGCACGAGGAGCTGAAGCCGGCGATCCTCGCCGAGGTCGACAAGGATCTGACGAAGATGCCGGTGCCGGAGATCGCGGCGGCCTTGGCGAAGGCGCTCGAATGACGGGTTCAGTTCCCGTTGCGAGCGATTGCGTTCGAAGCTTGGCCGAACGCTCCGGCGCTTTGGGCGCCGGCCTTCCGAAATAGACGTTCAGCGCTTCGGGCAAACTCGTCTGAGAGAGGACGCAGATTGTGAGCGGCTTGATAGGCGTGAGCGGCCTTTCTGTATTCTCCCAGCTTGGCAAGGCACCGGCCCAAGTCCGCGTGAGCCGTAGCGACGCGCGGATACTCCGCCACAAGCAAACGGGCATAATGAAGGGCAGAATCGACCTTCTTATCCAAGAGCAGCCAATCGATCCTGGCTCTCAGAAGCTGCAAAACAGCTGGATGTTCCTCGATTGCAGCTGTCAACAAGTCTCCAGCCGCACGAAGGAGTTCCGCGTTGTCGCGAGCCGCTTTCGCGGTCCGCCAGATGTGGATGCAGGCTGGGGGGATACGTGACAACGTGGTCACGCGATCCCGCACGAACGTGACAAGGTCTCCTAATTCCGGGTGTCGAACGAGCAAATCGAACGTCGCCGTGACTACCGCCGGGGGCGGCAGCGATCGCGTCTCCTCCAGGCTCCCAAGAATCTCCGTCAACACCGAAAGAGCCCGGTGGGGCCGGCCCAATTTTCGCTCTACCTCGGCCAGCTTCAATCGATATTTCGTGCCGCTCTCGTGCTCCCCCGCCGTTTCTAGATGCGGAACAGCACGGGCGTCCTCGCCCGCGGCAAGCAAGGCATCTGCGAGGCCGCGGGCTGCCGCAGGGTCCAATCCAGCGTTTTCGTCAAAAAGGGTGTCGATACTTTCCAGAGCGCGCTCCGACCGCGTCTTTCTCTCTTCCACTTTCGAGAGCAGGCGCTCGGACCATGTCCTGCCGGCCATCTTTTCAACAGACGCAATCTCTGCCAGGGCCTCATGCTCAAGGGATGCAGCCATCAAACCTTCGACCAGACGCTCGCGCCGGACCAGGTCTTTCGGCGCGTATCCGCAAGCCTGCCGAAGAGCGCTCAGCCGTTCCTCGGCGCGTCCGCACAATGCGTAAGTATCTGCAAGCCGATCGTACAATTGAGGCGAGCCATGCATTTTACGCAATGCATTTTTGATCACCTTGGGGGCTTGTTCGATAAACCCGTTCTGACGCAGTGCGGTGCACAGCGCTATAGTGGATCGAGAAATCCTCGCGCTATGTTCATTCGCATACAAAAGTACATCCAGCGCCTTTTTACTTTTCTTGCGAAGCAGCCAGATGCCGTACTCCAGAGCAAACTCCGGATGTGACGGCTCCGCCTCGAAAACGCTGACGGTCGACTTCTCTTCCCGATCGCAATCTCCCGAATTTCGCGCCTCTGCGATCTCCAGCAATTCTCTTCTGAGGGGACCGGTTGCCAGCTCGGCGGCCGCCCGGCTCACTTTGTCGATATGGCCCAGCGTAAGCGCCCGGAACGGCCCGTAAAGGAAGGGTTCGTGCTCCACGGGTACGTCGCAAGGCTGTTCGGCCGTATGATCGAAGATTTCCGGGCAAACGCCTCGGTATGCCGCCGCGATATTCATAATCACGTCGTTCAGGGATGCGCGCGGCAGTTCGTTTTGAGCCCGCGTCAAGTTCATCATATTGTATTCGAGGTGTTCTAAAGCGAAATACGTGCGCAGCGCGGTCTCGCCGCCGTAGTTCTTGGCGATCTTGCTTTGATACTCGCCGAAGCTCCGCCATTGCCGTTCGGAAAAGCATCTTCTCGTCGTTAGGCTCTCGTGACCTTTCCGGTACAAGTAAGTAACCAGAGGTGAAAGGCAGGCGCGCTCGCTAGCCAGAAAGACGCGCGACATGAATTCGATATCCTCGCCCAGTATCAGCTCGCGATCGAATAGGATGCGGTTGCGAGCCAACACTTGACGCCGGATTAACAGACCTTTCAATTGGGAGGTCTCCCGGAGCCACTGATTCTCATGGACGTTCGTAACCGGGCTGAAGAAGGGAACTGAATTGACTTGCCTCCGAGTTCGTGCCCCGCCGAACCAAAGTTCACCCACAGTGCGTACGACGTCGGATTTATACCGGAGAGCCAACGTCGTGGTGGCCGAGAGCGCGCCATGCAGCAACTTGTCGTCGGCATCCAAAAAAAGCACAAATTCGCCGGATCCGGCTTTCAGGCCGGAATTGCGGGCTTCGCTGACGCCTTGGTTGGAGTCGTGCCGGATCAGCCGGAAACGGTCGTCTCGAGAGGCGAACCGCCCCGCGATTTCATGGTCCGCTTGCGGCGAGAAGTCGTCTACGACGATGCATTCAAAATCATGCAGGTCTTGTTCTTGAAGGCTCACGAGGCATTCTTGTAGGAACCGCTCTGAGCAATATGCCGGGATGATGACCGACACCAAGGGAGAGGGTGCACTGCTCGTTGGTGCCATCTTCAGTTCAGTCCGTTTTCCGAGAATGCGACAATCCCTTCAGCTGCAATCTATCACTTGTCCTCAATTTTTTCAATCCTCACCGAGCGTTGCGGGCCACCTTGCGCCAAGGGCCCGCGAGAATGCATCTGCCTTGGGGTCAGTTCCGGGGAATCTGGACTCTGATGCTCCTCGCTGCTAGCGGATGGGCGAGTGATAACAACTGTTCCCGCTCGCGTTGCGGCGGCGCTTGGCGCGCTGCCCGCAACGTTATTCGGCTTCACGCTTCTTGCCGTCCTCGCTTGTAGCGGCGTCGGTGCGACTGGAAAGAAGGGCGTCGGCTTGCCACCATCCGCACCTGAACCATCCAGGGTTTTGCAATCGCTTGATGTCGATTGGTACTATACTTGGTCCACTAAGCCTCTAGAAGGTGCCGATAGCCGCGACTCTGTCCCAATGGTTTGGGGAGCTGGAACGAACTACGCCGAGCACCTCCGGTCTCTCTGGCGCGCGGGAAGAGTTCCATTCCTGCTTGCCTTCAACGAGCCCGATCTAAAGAGTCAATCTGATCTCCCGGTGGACGAGGCTTTGGAGAAATGGCCGCAATTGGAGTCAGCCGCATCGAAGCTGACCAGTCCTGCACCATCCCGCCGGGGCAGGGACACCAACGGTAAGCTCACGAGGCATGATGTCAGGTGTTGCAGTCGGGCGGCCGGAGAACAGGGCTAAGGTGAATAGGCGTGGAAGCGATACTACACATAGGCGCGGAAAAGACAGGGAGCACAACGGTCCAGGTCGCGCTCTCGAAGAGCAGGCAAGATCTCTTACGGAAGGGAATTCTCTATCCGGAGGCGTTCGGCGAGGCTAACCATGTGGCCCTCTATTGCTTTGCGTCCGAGGGCCCC
>JBJMRA010000082.1:0-16284 GCA_045802365.1 Hyphomicrobiales bacterium
ATCCATGAGGCCGTCGAAGATCGATTTGATGACCGACCAGTTCTGCCAGTCGTAGCCGACCTGCGGGTCGAGCGTGGTCAGGTCGTTGTTGTAGGTGATGACCGCGCTCCCCCCTTGCTTTGGTTCGTCGGCGAAAGCGGCGGGCGCCGCCAGGCACATGGCGAGCGTTGTGGCGAAAACCAGCAGGCGAGGCTTCATGGGCGTATTCCCTCTCGATTTTTTGACGATTTGGAAGCCGTCATTTCAGCGCAGTCTGATCCGGGGGTCAATCATGGGGGCAATGAGATCGGCAAGCAGATTTCCGGCGACGATGAACAGCGCCGCAACAGTTGTGATTCCCATGATGACCGGGATGTCGAGAGACTGGATCGCCTGCCACATCAGCTGACCGATACCGGGCCATCCGAACACGTTCTCGACGACCACGACCCCCGACATGAAGATGCCGACGTCGAGCCCGACCATGGCGACGACCGGAAGCGTCGCGTTCCGCAGCGCATGGCTGAGGATCACCCGCCGCTCGGGCATGCCCTTGGCGCGCGCGGTGCGGATGTAGTCCTGCCGCAGAACCTCGATCATCGAGGAGCGCATCATGCGCGAATACCAGCCCCCGCCGGCAAGGCCGAGCGTGACCGCGGGCAGGAAAAGGTGGCTGAGGGAACCATAGCCGCTCAGCGGAAACCAACCGAGGAGATAGGCGAAGACGTAGAGGAGCGTCAGCCCGACCACGAATTGCGGGGTCGAGACGGTCACGAAAGAGAGTGTCATGGCGACCTTGTCCGCGGCACGCCCCCGCCGGGCGGCGGCATAAATGCCGGCGGGCAGGCCGATCGCAAGCTCGGCGATGATCGCGCCCAGCATCAGGAGAAGCGTGGCCGGAAGCCTCGACGCGATGAGCGCTCCGACATCGCTCTTTCGTGCATAGGACCGTCCGAAGTCGCCATGGGCCAGCTTCGAGACGTATTGGACATATTGCTCGACGACCGGACGATCGAGGCCGAGCTGATGCCTGATGAGCTCGCGGGTTTCGGCAGTCGAGTTGCGGCCGGCGATGAGCGCCACGGGGTCGGCGGGTATCATGAAGGTGAGACAGAAGGTGACGATGCTGACACCGAGGAGAATGAGCGCGCTCGCTGCAAGCCGCCGGGCCAGGTAGTGCAACATCAGACACGGCCCCGCTGCGTCGGATCGAGCGCGTCGCGAAGCCCGTCTCCTACGAGGTTGAAGGCGAGCGCGACGAGAAGGATCGCGCCGCCCGGAATGAACACGAGCCACGGCGCATTGAGGAAATAGGATTGGCTTTCGAAGATCATCATGCCCCAAGCCGGCGTCGGCGGCTGCACGCCGCGCCCGAGGAAGGACAGCATTGCTTCGAGGAGAACGGTCGTGGCGATTCCAAGCGTGGCATAAACGATGAGGGTCGGCACGAGATGCGGAAGAAGATGTCTGAGCACGATGCGCGGCGTCCCCGCCCCGAGAGCGCGGGCCGCCTCGATATACTCCCGTTCCGAGAGCGCCGTCGTCTCGGTGTAGATCACCCGCGCGATCTGGACCCAGTTCACGAGCGCGATGACGAGGATGACTATGGCGAGCCCCGGCTTCAAGATCGCCGCCAGCGCGATTGCAAGCAGGAGCGGCGGAAACGCCATCATGAGATCGGTGAAGCGCATGATCGCTGCGCCGAGGAGGCCGCGCACATAGCCCGCGACGACGCCGAGCGTCGCGCCGATGAGGACGGCAAAGCCGTTGGCGAGTAGCCCGATCGCCAGCGAAGTGCGCGCCCCATAGAGCAGCCGCGAGAACTGGTCGCGACCATTGGTGTCGGTGCCGAACCAGAAGCGTTCCGAGGGGGGCAGCGGCGATCCTTCGAGGGTCAGCCCGTCGAAGAACTGCTCGGAAGGATCATAGGGCGAGACGATCGGGGCGAGGACCGCGGCGAGCACGATGATCGCGATCACAAAAAGGCCCGCAACGGCGGTCCGGTCCTTGCGGAAGCGCTTCCAGAAGCTCCCCATTGGAGAGAAATGGGCGGAAGCCATCGCTGTAGTCAAGCCGCAGCAAAAGCGCCTAAGCCTGGACGCGGCCATGCCACGTCCGCATATTCGGCTTCTTCCCGGAGGATGATGGGACATGCGGGTTTGTGTCGTCGGAGCGGGCTCGATCGGCGGTCTTCTTGCCGCGAAGCTTGAGGCCTCCGGAGAGGACGTGACCGTCATCGCCCGCGGCCCGCATCTCGCGGCCATCAAGCAAAACGGGTTGAGGCTGATCGAGGCCGAGGGGGAGATCGTGGCCAAGGTCGACGCGACGAGCGCCCTGGCTGACGTCGGCAATCAGGACCTGATCGTCCTCGCCGTCAAGGCACACCAGATTGCGGATGTCGCGCCTCAGATCGGGAAAGTCCTGGCTTCCGGTACGACGGTGCTCACCGCCCAGAATGGCATCCCATGGTGGTATTTCCTGAAGGGCGTCGGCATCCACCAAGGCCGCCAACTCCAGAGCGTCGATCCTGGGGGCCTCATCGCGTCTCATATTCCTGTCGCAAGTTTGGTCGGCTCGGTCGTCTATGCCGCAGCCGATATCGTCGCACCCGGCGTCATCCGGCACGCCGAAGGCAATCGCGTCACCGTCGGCGAAGTCGACGGCGTCGATACCCCGCGCATCCGAGCCATTTCAGAGGCGCTGGCCAATGCCGGTTTCAAGTCGCCCATCTCGAGCGACATCCGGCTCGAGATCTGGACGAAGCTCCTCGGCAATCTCACGTTCAACCCGATCAGCGCGCTCACGCACGTCACGCTCGCGGGTATATGCCATTATCCGCTGACCCGGGAACTCGCCGCGAGGATGATGGAGGAGGCGAAAATGGTCGGCGAGAAGCTCGGCACAAGGGTCCGGATATCCATCGACAAGCGGATCGCCGGCGCCACGGCGATCGGGGAGCACAAGACCTCGATGCTGCAGGACGTCGAGGCCGGCCGCGTCCTCGAAATCGACGCGCTGCTCGGGTCGGTGATCGAGCTCGCGCGGCTAACCGACACGCCGACGCCGCATCTCGATACGGTGTACGGCCTGACCAAGCTCTTAGCCGAACGTCTCAAAGAGACAGGCACGGGCCTGAAGCTCGCGGGCGAGAGGATTTGACCGCGTTCGCGCCTCGGCTATAGACGCGTGCGCCGCCAAACTCATGCCGCCACGAACGCCCATGCCTAAGGTCGCCGTCATCACGCGGACGAAAGAGCGTCCTTTGATGCTCAGCCGCGCCCTCGACAGCGTGTGTAGCCAGAGCATGACGGACTTCGTCTGGGCGATCGTCAACGACGGCGGCGAGAAGGGCACTGTCGAAACTAGCGCCGAGACGGCGCGAAGCCGCGGATGCGCTGTCCTCACCGTTCACAACGAAACGCCAGGAGGAATGGAGGCCGCTGCCAACGCGGGCATCTCGCAGACAGCTTCGTCTTATATCGCGATCCACGATGACGACGACAGTTGGGACCCAAGGTTTTTGGAAACGTGCACCAGCTTCCTCGATCAACGGCCGGAGTTCGTGGGAGTGGTGACGCAAACCGTCACCGTTAAGGAGCGCATCCTCGCCGGCAAGATCATGGAATTGAGGCGGACTCCGAGCCGCCGGCCGCTAAAGGCCATCCACATCGCCGACATGGCGCGGAGCAACCTCTTTCCGCCGATATCGTTCGTCTACCGGCGCGATCTCTTCGAAAAGATCGGCGGCTACGATGAAACGATGAAGGTTTTGGGCGATTGGAACTTCAACCTTCACGCGCTCCTCCTCGGCGATATCGGCCTCATCGATGAGCCGCTCGCGCGCTATCATGTGCGGCCTCATCTCGACAACAAGCACGACAGCTATTCCAACACCGTGGTCTCGGGTCTGGCGGATCACCACGAGCTCGAAGCGCTCTTCCGCAATCGCCACATCCGGAACGACATCGCCCAGGGCAAAGTCGGTCTCGGCATGATGCTCGCCATCGGACGGCTGCATTCGAAGTCCTCCGACGGCGAAAGGGGAAGACTCTTCGCCGGCAGGAGAATTCCGCTGTGGCCCTGGTAGGGTGATCTCGCACCGGTTCCGCTGCATCTTCATCCACGTTCCGCGCTGCGCTGGAACGAGCATCGAGGAATGGATCTGCGGCCGCAACTGGTGGACGGTCCATCCGCAGACGAAGCATCTGCTCGCGAGCCAAGCCAAGCGGATCTATGCCCCCTGGTGGCCGTCCTATTACAAGTTCGCGATCATCCGCGAGCCTGTGTCGCGCTTCCTGTCCTGCCTGAAGTACGGCACCCATTTCGGGCTTGCCGCGGACGCGCGGGGGCGTCTCGATCTATCAGGTTATCGCCATCTCTTCGGAAGCGAAATCGTCGTCGAGCATGACCATCGCTTTTTCCATCGGGGCGACCTGATTCAGGATCATCACCGGCCGGGCGCTGTTTACGGCAACATCCTCGATTCGGAGATCGACTATATCGGCTGCTTCGAGACGCTTTCCGAAAGCATGGCCGAGGTGCGGCGTGTCATCGGCCACCCGGCGCCATTCGATCATTGGACTGAAAGGAGCAACCGACCGGGTGATGCCTCCTTGCCACGGATCGTCGATGGCGTGGCGGCCGAGATCTCGGCGATGTGCGCCGACGACTACGACCGTTTCGGCTATGAGCGCCCTCGATGAGCAACGTCGTGCCCGCGCTGGAGATATCGGGAGTGAGCCACCGGTTCGGTCCCCGGGTCGTCCTCGATCAGGTATCCTTCGAGGTGCCGCTGGGCAGCTTCACGGTCCTGCTCGGGCCTAACGGGGCCGGAAAGTCGACTCTCTTCGCCCTCGTCACGCGGCTTTATGCGACGCGCAAGGGTACGATCGCAGTTTTCGGACAGAACATGGCTCAAGCGCCTGGGGAAGCATTGCGGAAACTAGGCGTGCTATTCCAGGCGCGCACGCTCGATCTCGACCTCACAGTGATGCAGAACTTAGCATATCATGCCGCACTTCACGGTCTCCCCATTGCTGATGCACGGAGTGCCGCCGATCGCCTGCTCGATCGTTTCGGTATTTCAGATCGGAAGGACGACTGGGTGAGAACTCTCTCGGGCGGACAAATGCGGCGCCTCGAGATCGCCCGTGCGCTTCTTCACCATCCCCTTCTCCTGTTGCTCGATGAGCCGACGGTTGGATTGGACATGAGATCGCGGGCCGAATTCATCTCCCATGTGCGGCGGCTGGTGAGGGATGATGGGCTGAGCGTCCTGTGGGCCACCCATCTCATCGACGAGGTCGCCTCAGACGATCGCGTCGTTATTCTCGATCGCGGCAAGGTGCGGGCGGCGGGCACGGTCACCGCGGTGGCCGGCGCTGCCGGCGCACGTGATCTCGCGTCGGCGTTCCAGATGCTCACGAGTTACGATGCTTCGCTCGCGCCTTCCTGACAGCACTCCCCTCCGCGGCTACGCGATCTGTTTCTCCGGGATCGTGTGGCGCGAGGCGCTCCGTTTCCTTCATCAGCGCGAGCGCTTCATCTCCGCTCTCGTCCGTCCTCTCGTGTGGCTCTTCATCTTCGCCGCGGGCTTCCGGCAGATCCTCGGGGTGTCCATCACCCCGCCCTACCAGACCTATGTCCCCTACGAGGTCTATATCGCCCCGGGCCTCGTGGCGATGATCCAGCTTTTCAACGGCATGCAGTCGTCGCTCTCGATGGTCTATGACCGCGAAATGGGTAGCATGCGCGCCCTCCTCGTCAGTCCGTTTCCCCGCTGGTTCCTCCTCGTTTCGAAACTCATCGCCGGTGTCGCGGTTTCGCTCGCACAGGTTTACGCCTTCCTCATCATCGCCTGGTTCTGGGGCGTGAGGCCGCCCGTCATCGGCTATGTGGCGGTGTTGCCGGCGCTTCTCCTCTCCGGGCTACTCTTCGGATCAATTGGGTTACTGCTCTCTTCGCTGATCCGGCAGCTCGAGAATTTCGCAGGCATCATGAATTTCGTGATCTTCCCAATGTATTTCGCTTCGTCGGCACTCTACCCGCTGTGGCGGGTGCGCGAGTCGAGCGCCTTTCTTTATGGCATCTGCCAAGCAAACCCGTTCACCCACGCCGTCGAGCTCATCCGGTACGCGCTCTACGGCAGACTGAACGGCCCATCCCTTGCGGTCGTCGCGGGCACCACCGCCGTCTTCCTTCTCGCCGCTCTTGTCGCCTACGATCCGGCCCGCGGCATGTTCGCCCGCCGTGGCGGGGAATAGATCAATAGACGACGACGCTCCTGATCGACTCGCCGCTGTGCATGAGGTCGAAGCCCTTGTTGATGTCCTCGAGGGCAAGCGTGTGCGTGATCATGGGATCGATTGCGATCCGCCCATTCATGTACCAGTCGACGATCTTCGGGACGTCGGTCCGCCCTCTTGCGCCGCCGAAGGCGGTGCCGCGCCAGACCCGTCCGGTCACCAGCTGGAAGGGCCGCGTGGCGATCTCCTGCCCGGCGCCCGCGACGCCGATGATGATCGACTGGCCCCAGCCTTTGTGACACGCCTCGAGCGCGATGCGCATGATCTTGGTGTTGCCGATGCATTCGAAGGTGTAATCGGCGCCCCCGCCGGTCAGCTCGACGAGATGTGCGACGAGGTCGCCTTTGACCTCATCCGGATTGACGAAGTGCGTCATCCCGAACTTGCGTCCCCACGGCTCTTTGCCTCTGTTCACGTCGACGCCGATGATCATGCCGGCGCCGACGAGGCTCAGCCCTTGGATCACGTTGAGCCCGATGCCGCCGAGACCGAACACGATGCACTTCGAACCGGGTTCGACCTTCGCGGTGTTCACGACCGCGCCGACACCGGTCGTAACGCCGCAGCCCACGTAGAAGATCTTGTCGAAAGGCGCATCGTTACGGACCTTGGCGAGCGCGATCTCGGGCAGCACCGTGTAGTTCGAGAATGTCGAGCACCCCATATAGTGGTGAACCATCTGCCCCTTGTAAGAGAACCTCGAGGTTCCGTCGGGCATGACCCCCCTGCCCTGGGTCGCCCTGATCTTCTGACAGAGATTGGTCTTGGGGTTGAGGCAGTACTCGCACTCGCGGCATTCGGGCGTGTAGAGCGGGATGACGTGATCGCCCGGCTTCAGCGAGGCGACGCCTTGACCGATTTCGACCACCACGCCTGCTCCTTCGTGGCCGAGCACCGCCGGAAAGAGCCCCTCGGGATCGGCGCCCGAGCGGGTGAACTCGTCCGTATGGCAGATTCCCGTCGCTTTGATCTCGACGAGGACCTCCCCTGCCTTCGGTCCATCGAGGTCGAGTTCGACGATCTCGAGAGGCTTCGCTTTGTCGAATGCCACCGCGGCGCGCGTCTTCATGAGCTGATCCTGTTTGCTGGCAACGTGAGAACCGCTGGATTAAGCGAGGAGGCGTGGCGACGCAACGGCGGCCGATGCCGCCGCCGTTCCGTAAAGGTGGCATTCGACCGAGGTGCCGCCCGGCTCGATAATGATGGCCGGATGCTCCCGCCGGCAAATATCCATTACGCGCGGGCAACGAGGATGGAAGCGGCAGCCGGCCGGTATGCTTTCGGGCGACGGCAGGTCGCCCTTCAAAATCATGATGTCCCGTTTCGCTTTGGGCACGAGCGAGGGAATCGCCGAAACGAGCGCCTGCGTGTAGGGATGAAGTGGCGCATTGAGCACCCGCGAAGCTTCTCCCGTTTCGACAATCCGGCCGAGATACATGACGGTCACCCGATCGCTCACATGCTCGACGACGCTCAAATCGTGCGAGATGAAGATGTACGAGAGATTGAGCCGCTCCTTGAGATCGACGAGCAGATTGAGAATCTGGGATTGGATCGAGACGTCGAGCGCCGACACCGGCTCGTCCAGGATGAGGAGCTTGGGCTCAAGCGCCAGCGCCCGCGCGATTCCGACGCGCTGCCGTTGCCCGCCCGAAAATTCATGGGGGTAGCGCCGCGCGGCGGCCTCTTCGAGCCCGACAAGATCGAGGAGTTCCCGGACCCTGTCGCGGCGGCTCCGCCTCGTGCCGATACCGTGAATGTCGAGGGGCTCGGCGATGATGCTGCCGATGGTCATGCGCGGATCGAGCGAGGCGTAAGGGTCCTGGAACACGATCTGCATGTCACGTCTCAGTGAACGGAGAGCGGCTCCGCCAAAAGCGGAGAGATCCTCTCCCTCGAAGCGCACGCTCCCCGACGTCGGCTCGATCAGCCGCAATATGAGTCGTGCGAGAGTGGACTTGCCGCACCCCGATTCGCCGACGATGCCGAGCGTCTCGCCGGCGCTGAGCGCAAAGCTCACGCCGTCGACGGCACGCACCTCTCCCTTCCCGCTTCGAGCGGGGTAAATTTTCACCAGGCCTTCGATGGTTAGGATGGGCTTCACGGCAGCGGATTCCAGCAGGCGGCTTGCCGGCCCTCCTCGAGCATGATGAGCGGGGGCGCTTCCTGTGCGCATGTTTTGAGAGCGCGCGGGCATCGTGGGGCGAAGGCGCAACCTATATCCCGCGCTCCCGGCGGGGGAACCACGCCCTTGATGGCGAGGAGTCTTTCTCCCTTTTTCACGCGCCGCGGCGCGGCGGCAAGAAGGCCCGCCGTGTAAGGGTGACGGGGCCGCGCGAACAGCGTCTCGGCGGCGCTCGTCTCGACGATCCGCCCGGCATACATGACCGCGACCGAGTCGCATATTTCCGCCACGACGCCCAGATCATGCGTGATCAACAGAACGGACAGACCGAACTCGCTCTGGAGGGCTTTCAGAAGGGCGAGGATCTGCGCCTGGAAGGTGACGTCGAGATCGGTCGTCGGCTCATCGGCGATGAGCAGCCGCGGCCCGCACACGAGCGCCATAGCGATCATGACGCGTTGCCGCAGTCCGCCCGAGAGCTCGTGCGGATACTGCTCGTAGCGGCGCTCGGGCGAGCCGATGCCGGCTTTCGACAGCATCTCGAGGACCAGGGGCCTGGCTTCCCTGGCGCTCATGCCACGGTGCAGGAGAAGCGACTCGCTGATCTGGGCGCCCGCCGTCATGGTCGGATTGAGGCTCGTCATCGGCTCCTGGAAAATCATGGCGAGCGCGTTCCCGCGCAGCGCCTGCATATCGCGCTCGGATGCCTTGGCAAGGTCGCGGCCGTCGAACAGGATGGAACCGGCTTCGATACGGGCCGGCGGCGAGGGCAGAAGCCTCATCAACGTCTGCGCGGTCACACTTTTTCCAGAGCCCGACTCCCCGACGAGCCCGACGGTCGTTCCTTCGGCAATCGAGAACGATACGCCCTCGATGACCCGGATGAATCCCTCATCCGTGTTGAAGCCGACCGTCAGGCCTTCGACGCTCAGGAGCGCGCCGTCCCTCATTCAAAAACGACGCGCGGGAAATAGAACGACACGACCCAGTTGGGCAGATCGACGATCTCGCTGATCTTGAGATCGCCGCATACGCTGCAGAGCATGTAGGCATCGACCTCGCGCATGCCGTGCCGCTTTGCGAGGAGATCGATCATGCCCATGACGGCAGCCTTCGCCGCCACCATCAGATCGGGCCCGATGCCGGTCGTCGCATCGTAGCCTTTCCCATCGAAATGGCGCGCCACCGGACCGGACGTGCGGAAGCGCGGAAACGGCAGATTGGCGCCCTTCATGAGCTCGAACTTGGCGGCGAGCGAACACGGACTCTCGATCGCCGTGCCGCAGACTTCGCCGTCGCCTTGGGTCGCATGGGTGTCGCCGACGCTAAAGAGACCGCCCGGCACCTCGACGGGGAGGTAGAGCTCAGCACCCGCCCCGAGATCGCGGATGTCCATGTTGCCGCCCATTCGGCGCGGCGGGACTATCGAATGCTGCCCGGGTTCGGCCGGCGCCAAGCCGATCGTTCCGCAAAACGGCTTGAGCGGCACGCGCCCGCCGGGGCCGTACATCGCCGGTTCGAGAGTATCGGCCTGATACTTCCAGATGTGCAGCGCCGGCTCCGTGAACCGATCCGCGAGAAGTCCGAAACCGGGGATGTTGGCGGTCCATCCCCAGCCCGATGGGGTGAATGACAGCAGCGTCACCTTGATCGCATCGCCAGGCTCGGCGCCGTCGACGTAGACCGGCCCGGCGACCGGATTGACCTTGGCGAAGTCGAGGCCCGGGATATCGGCGACCGTGGTGTCAGGCGTGATCTGTCCGCCCGAGGAGTCAACAGGATGGAACTCCACGGTCTCACCGGGGGCCACCCGGACGGCCGGCGGATTGGCATTCGACCACCCGAAGTGGCACTGATGCTGATGGATCGTGTGCTTGTGTTTCATGGATGCTCCTGCCGAGCCTTTCATAGCGGCTTCAGCTAAGGGCGGGAACGTGCATCACCCGACATATTGATTCCGTGGATCGGGTCCGGCCATTGTGCGGGAGCCATGGCCTCGCGCTTTCCCCATCTCTTCTCGCCCTTCGGCATCAGGGGCCTCGAGATCAGGAACCGCATCTTCTCGACCGGGCATGATACCGATCTCGGCCGCCACGGTGTTCCGGGCGATGAGCTCATCGCCTATCAGGAGGCGCGCGCAAAAGGGGGAACCGGCCTCATCATCGTGCAGGTCGTCGCGGTGCACGAGACGGCCCGGTACACAGCCGAGGTGCTCATGGGCACTTCCAACGGGTGCATCCCGCATTTCCGGCGGCTCTTCGATGCCATCAAGGCGCACGGCACGCGCGCTTTCGTCCAGCTTTTCCATCCCGGAAGAGAGCTTGTTGCCCGCCGGGAAGGCATGATCCAGCCGTCCTACTCGGCATCGTGTGCGCCGACCGAGCGCTTCCGGCTCATACCGCGCGAGCTCTCGCGCGCGATGATCGGCGAGATCATTGTCGGCTATGGTTCGGCAGCACGGCGGATGGCCGAGGCGGGCGCCGACGGCGTCGAGGTCGTGGCGAGCCACGGATATCTGCCGGCGCAGTTCCTCAACCCCGGTGTCAACGAGCGCACCGACGACTACGGGGGCTCGCTCGACAACCGGCTTCGATTCATGCGTGAGGTATCTGCCAGCATCCGGAAGGAAACCCCCGCTGATTTCATCGTTGGGACCCGCATCTCCGGCGAGGAGTTCGATGCCGAAGGGCTCCACGAAGACGATACGCTCGCGATCTGCCGGCACTTGAAAGACGATTTCGACTATTTCAACGTGATCGGCGGAACGTCGGCATCGTCCTCGGGCGCGGTCCATATCGCGCCGCCGATGAGCGTATCCAACGCTTATCTGTCCGGCCTCGCCGGCAAGCTCAAGCAGGCGATCGGACGGCCGGTATTCGTCGCCGGGCGCATAAACCAGCCGCACGAGGCCGATCGGATCATCGCCGAGGGTCGAGCCGACATGTGCGGCATGACGCGCGCGCTGATCAGCGACCCTCTCATGCCGCACAAAGCCTTCGAGGGCCGCATCGACGACATCCGCGCCTGCATCGCCTGCAATCAGGCGTGCATAGGGCACGCCCAGCTCGGGGTTTCGATCTCCTGCATCCAGCATCCCGAAACCGGCCGCGAGCTCGTCTTCGGCGCGGTTTCATCTGCGAGGACCCCCCGAAGGGTGATGGTCGTGGGAGGCGGACCGGGCGGGATGAAGGCGGCTGCAGCAGCAGCCGAGCGTGGGCATCAGGTCACGCTCTATGAGAAGGGAGCACGGCTCGGAGGCCAGGCGCTTGTCGCGCAGCTTCTGCCACACCGTGCCGAGTTCGGTGGAATTGTCACCAACCTCGCCCGTGAGGTCGAGCTCGCGGGTGTTCGCGTCAACCTCAATCACGAGGTCACGGCCGGGCAGCTGCCACGGGATCGACCCGATGCTCTGATCGTCGCGACCGGCAGCGTCATCCGCACGCCCAAGGCCGAGATCGGCGGCGGCATCGATGTCGTTCACGCGGTCGACATCCTCGCCGGAAAAGGCGTCGCGGGCAGCCGGGTGGTCGTCTACGACTGGCTCGCCGACTGGATCGGCGTAGGGATCGCGGAGAAACTCGCCCGGGAGGGCTCGCGGGTGACGCTCGCCGTCAATGGCGTGTGCCCCGGGATCAGCATCCAGAACTATGTGCGCGACGCCGCGGTCGCTCGCCTTCACAAGCTCGACGTGGAGATGCGGCCGTTCATGCGGCTCTTCGGAGCGGAGAACCGAACCGCTTACTTCCTGCACACCGCCGCGCAAGACCCGGTGGTGTTCGAGGACGTCGACACGCTCGTCTTGTGCGCTCCCAACCGGCCTCGCGACGAGCTCGCAACCGCGGCGCGGCAGCTCGGGATCGAGACCTACCTCATCGGCGACGCGCTGTCGCCGCGAACCGCGGAGGAGGCCGTCTACGAAGGCCTCGTTGCCGCCGTCGAACTTTCGCGCGTGGAGTGAGCATGCACACATCCGAAGCGATCGAGATCGTCGCGATCGACCCGAGGACGCCCTCCATCGCAGCGCTCGTTCACGAGCTCGACCGCTACATGGGCGGGCTCTATCCGGCCGAGAGCAATCATCTCCTCGATATCGATACGCTCGCCGGCAGCGATGTCCGGTTCTTCGCCGCGTTTGCGGGGGAGGATGCGGTCGGCTGCGGAGCGATCATGCTCAAGAAGGGCTACGCCGAGGTCAAACGGATATACGTGTCCCCGGAGGCGCGGGGACTGGGCCTCGGACGGCTCATGCTGCAACGGCTCGAGGAGGAAGCGCGCGCGCTCGGCGTCGCCCTGATGCGGCTCGAAACCGGGACGCTGCAGCCCGAGGCGCTGTCCTTGTTCTCGCGAAGGGGTTTTGTCCGATGCGGGCCTTTCGGCGAATACCCGGCAGACGATCCCTACTCCGTATTCATGGAGAAGCGGCTCTGAGCACGCGGCCGGTGTCGCGGTCGATCAGCACGGCGCGGCGCATGTCGAAGCCGGCCTCGATCTCATCCCCGGGCTTGCCCGGATCATGCGCGTCGAGCTCCGCCATGACCGGCACGCCCGCAAGGCGGAACGTCACGAAGGTCCTCGCACCGGTCGGCTGCACGAGCTCGATGGTGCTTTTGACCCGTGTTCTGGTCGAATCGCCATTGGCCCTGCCGACATGCTGGGGCCGGATGCCGAGCTCCACCGGTCTGCCGGAATCCGTGCCGCGGAGGCGGGGAGCGCTCGCCGGCAACGGAAGGGTCTGGCCGTCTCCCAGCTGGAGAGTCTCCCCATCCTGTGAGAGCGTCGCCGGGATGAAATTGATCTTGGGCGAGCCGAGAAAGCCCGCGACGAAGCGCGTCGCCGGGCGCTCGTAGAGATCGAGAGGCGTGCCGACCTGCTCGATCTGACCCGCGTTCATGAGCACGATGCGATCGGCGAGCGTCATGGCTTCGATCTGGTCATGGGTGACGTAGATCATGGTGGCGCCCAAGTCCTGGTGCAGGCGCTTGATCTCGCTCCTCATCTCGTCCCGCAGCTGGGCGTCGAGGTTGGAGAGCGGCTCGTCGAACAAGAAGATCTGCGGATTGCGGACGATGGCGCGCCCGATCGCCACCCGCTGGCGTTGCCCGCCCGACAGCTGACGCGGATAACGATCGAGCAAGAGCTCGATGCCGAGCATCGCCGCCGCACGGCGCACCCGCGTGTGGATTTCGGCCGGTGGAAATTTGCGCGCCCTGAGCCCGAAGCCGATGTTTCTCGCGACCGTCATATGCGGGTAGAGCGCATAGTCCTGAAACACCATGGCGACGTCGCGATCCTTGGGGCGCATGTCATTGACGACGCGGCCCCCGATCTCGATCGTGCCTTCGCTCAGATCCTCAAGCCCGGCGATGGTGCGAAGAAGAGTGCTCTTCCCGCAGCCGGATGGACCGACGAGCACCGTGAACTCGCCGTCGGCGACGGTGAGGTCGATGCCCCTGACGGCCGGGACCGTGCCGAAGCGTTTGTGGAGGCCGGTGATCTTGACGGGCGCCATGGCTCTCCTACCCGCGAACGGCGCCAAGGGTGAGGCCGCGCACCAGATGGCGCTGCACGAGAATGCCAAGCGCGATCGAAGGCACAAGCGAGACTACCGACAGCGCGCTCGATTCTCCATAGAGGGCGCCCTGGAACCCAATGAAGGCGCGAAAGACCGTCGGCAACGTGAAGGCGTTGCGGCTGGTGAGGAGAAGCGCAAAGAAGAATTCCGTCCAGCAGGCGATGAAGGCGAACACCGCTGCCGCGACTATTCCGGGCACCGCGAGCGGGACAGCGACCCGCCAGAGGGCCTGCCACCTCGTGCACCCATCGACCAGTGCTGCTTCTTCCAGAGAGCGCGGCACCTGTCGAAAATAGGCATACATCATCCATACCGTCACCGGCAGCGTGAGCACCGTATAGGCGAGCACGAGGCCGATATGAGTGTCGTGCAGCCCGACGCCGCGGTAGATTAGGAAGATCGGCAGGATGATGGCGATCGGCGGCAGGAAACGTTGCGATAGCACCCAGAACGACAGATGCTGGCCGCCGGTGTTGAAGCGCGCCAGGCTGTAGGCCATGAGCGTGCCCAAGAACGCCGACAGGATGGTCGCGGCGGTCGAGATGATGACGCTGTTCAAAAGCCCTGTGAGGCCGCGATAGGCGAATAGCGCCGCGCCATAGTGGACGAGCGTTGGATTGGCTGGGAACCAGACCGGCGGCACGGCGAGATAGTCATCGCTCGGTTTGATCGATGTCATCGCCATCCAATAAAGCGGTACCAGAATGAACAGCAGGAAGATCGCGAGGAACAGGATGCTGGCTATCGGTACGCGCCGCAGGCGGCGTATCGAAACGTTGGCGATCATCAGGCAATTTCCTCCCGCAAGAGCCGGCGCACGAGGAAGGTGATGACGATTGCGGTGAGCACGAGAATGATCCAGGCGCCGGCAGTCGCCTCGCCGAGATGGAACTGAGTGAAACCAAGCGTGTAGAGATAGAAAGCGCTGGTGTAGGTCTTCGTGCCCGGACCGCCATTTGTCATGATGAAGATCGTATCGAAGAGCTTCACGGCATCGAGGAGCCTGAAGGTGATGGCGAGGAGCATCATCGGCGCGAGCAGCGGCAGCGTGATGGTGACGAAGGCCTGCCACCCGTCCACCCCGTCGAGCTCCGCCGCCTCATACAGATTTGGCGGGATGGCAGTGAGCCCGGCAAGGAGGATCACGAACATGAAAGGCGTCCACTGCCACACGTCAGCGATGATGATGGCGATGTAGTTCCACGGCGCCTCGGTCAGCCAGCCGATGGTGACGTCGAATCCCAGTAACTGGCTCAGAACGTAGTTCGTCGGTCCGAAGGGGCGCTGCAGCACTAACGCCCAGGCCTGCCCGACGATGACCGGGGATATGAACAAGGGAATGATGAGGATCGATATTATGAGCCCGCGGCCGCGGAATGTCCGGGTCATCGCCAACGCCAGTGCGAGGCCGAGGAGAAATTCGAGGCTGACATTGATCGCCGAGAAGACCACCGTTAGCCAGAGCGAGCGCAGGGCGATCGGATCTGTCACAACCTGCCTGAAGTTCTTGAGCCCGACGAAGGCATGGCCGGGCACCTGGAAATCATAATTGACGAACAGGACCCAGATGGAAAACAGTAGCGGATAGATCGAAAGTGCCAGGATCAACAGGACGGCGGGCGCGACCAGAAGCCACTTGAAGTACCGGTCGCTCCACACCGACAGCCGGTCGAGCCAGGCTTGGCGCGGCTGAGCGATGGGTCGGGCGAACGTGACATCTCCCACCATCACTCTTTCAGTCTTCTCCCAATCTAATGCGGGGACCGCCCATCCAGTCCGATGCCTGTCCGAACTCGCCGTATGAAAGCGGCGGGAGATTCAATCTCCCGCCGCGTACGTGTCCTCAGTCGAGCTTGACGGCCATGCCGAGCTTCTCGACCGTGTGGTCGGCAAAGGAGCCCGGCAATTTCTTGAACTCCTCGTAATAACCCTTCTGGGATTCGACACCGAGGCGTTCGGTCGTCGCGTCCCACTCGGCGGCAGCCGCCTCGAGCGAAGCCTTGGGATCGGCGCCGGCCCACACCGCCGTGCACATGCGATCGAGGCTGATGAAGTAATCCTGAGCGCCCGGCATGATCGGATCGAGGAGGCCCACATTCGCTGAGTTGTTGAGGTTGTGCAGGTACTCCTTGGCGGTTGGGAACAGCGCCCCGTAAAGGTCCGACTTGAAGTGCGACAGCCGGTAGGGATCGCGCAACGCGTAAGGCAGCATGCAGCGCGCCAGCGAAACCGGCGGAGAACAAGCCCACTGCATGAAGAGATAGGCGGCTTCAGGATTGGCCGAATCGGCTGAGAGCGCCTTG
>JBJMRA010000083.1:0-11161 GCA_045802365.1 Hyphomicrobiales bacterium
GCGAGCGCCACCACGATGAATGCGGTCGCGAAGTCGGCGACGGTGAGCGAGGCCTCACCGCGAACTGCCTGCGAGGCCTCGAGGACAAAGGCGGCGCACGCCACGCCCAACGCCAGCGAAAGCTGCTGAGCGACGCTGTAGAAGCTCGTCGCGCGCCCCATGTCGCGTTGCGCTATGTCGGAATAGGAAATTGCGTTGAGCGCGGTGAACTGCAGCGACCTGAAATACCCGCCGGCGAGCAGGACTGCGAGGATCAGGAGATGCGGAGTCTCCGGCGTGAACAAACCCTGACCGGCGAGGAAAGCGCTGCTGATCGCGCCGTTCGCCAGGAGTGCGGCACGGAATCCGAAACGTTTCAATATGCGCCCGGCGGTGAACTTCATGGTGAGCGCCCCGGCAGCCGCCGCGAAAGTGAGGCTGCCCGACTGGAAGGGAGTCAGCCCGAACCCGACCTGCAGCATGAGCGGCATCAAGAAGGGGACGGCACCTACCCCCAGCCGGAAGAGGCTGCCGCCCACCACTCCGGTGCGGAATGTCTCGATGTTGAGCAATTTGAGATCGAGAATGGGGTCGGGTATGCGTCTCGCATGCGCGCCATAGAGACCGAGGATGAGCACGCCGACCGCCATGAGCGCCTCCGCGCCATGCGCCGGGAGCCTTCCGATGACGGTGGTGCCGAACACCACTGCTGAGAGGCCGGCTCCCGAAAGGACGAAGCCCAGGACATCGAGAGGCGGCGGACGCTCCTCCTTGATATCCGGCATGTACAGGGTCGCGAGCACGAGCCCTAAGAGCCCTGCCGGGATATTGATCCAGAATATCCATCGCCAATGGAAATAGGTGGTGATGAAGCCGCCGACCGGGGGACCGAGAAGGGGTCCGAGCAGCGCCGGCATCGTCAGCAGCGCCAGCGCCCTCACCAATTCCGCTTTGGGGGTGGTCCTGAGCAGGATGAGCCGGCCGACCGGCACCATCATCGCGCCGCCCAGGCCCTGAACGGCCCGCGCAACGATGAGCGACTCGAGCGAGTGGGCGAACCCGCAGGCTACGGAGCCCAGCGTGAACACGCCAATCGCGAGGCGGAAAACGTTGCGCGCGCCGTACCGGTCGGCGCACCAGCCGCTGATCGGGATGAACACCGTGAGGCTCAGGAGATAAGTCGTGAACGCCAGCTTGAGGACGACGGGATCGACCCCGAGATCAAGGGCGATCGCCGGGAGCGAGGTCGCAATGACCGTCGAATCCATGTTTTCCATGAACAAGGCGGAGGCGACGACGAGCGGGATGATGCGGGAGAAGGACATCGAAACCGGGATTAGCACCTGGAACTCGGCGTCCTCATGCGGAATCTGCATGCAAGCTAAAAGGGTTCGTCGGACGATATTGGGATGGAACCCCCAACCACGCCACCCATTGTCGCGTCATGGACGATCCCGTTCCACGCCGCGGCATGTTGGACGCAGAGATCCCCGACCGCCCGGTTGAACCGCGGCGACCCGTTACCGGCATCATCTTTCTGATCGGCGCCGTTCTCGTGCTGCTCCTCATCGGGGCTTATGCGATGTGGCCGATCCGCGGCACGGGCGGGAGCAGCGCGACCACGGAGGTCGTGCAACCGTCGCCCGACTGAGGAGCCCTTCGCCGCTCTTCCAACAAGAACCGGCACTCCACTATAACGGTAGACTTTCGACGGTCGTGCTGGCCGGCTTCTGACCGTGCTCTGACCACAACGCGCATTTCGGAGCACTTCCCGTGATCTCGGCGATCTTCAGTTGGCTCGAAAGCCGGACCGATTCGTTTCCGCCCGAGCGGCCGGCGAAACCGGCTCCGACGCTGCTCGGCTTCATCTGGTACTACTCGCGGCCGTTCGCCAGCCTGATCATCGCTGCGAGCGTGCTCGCGACGGCGATCGCCATCATCGAAGTCTATCTCTTCGCTTTCGTCGGCCGCCTCGTCGACTGGCTCGCCTCTGCCGACCGTGCCCTCTTCTGGAAGGAACACGGGTTGCGGCTCGCCGGCATGGCCGTCCTCGTGCTCATCGTGCTGCCGCTGCTCAAGTTCTTGTACGAGGCGGTCTACCATCAAGGGCTCCTCGGCAACTTCGCGATGCGCATCCGGTGGCAGGCGCACCGGTACGTGCTCCGCCAGAGCATGGAGTTCTTCCACAACGACTTCGCCGGACGGATCGCCACGAAAGTCATGCAGACGGCGATGGGCGTGCGCGACACCGTGCTCAAGATGGCCGAGATCCTGCTCTATTTCGGCGTCTACTTCCTGAGCGCACTTGTCATGTTCGCATCGAGCGATCTCCGGCTCGGCGTGCCGCTCGTCTTGTGGCTCGCAGGCTACCTCGCGACGATGTGGTACTTCGTGCCGAGGCTCGGGCGCCTCTCGAAGGATCAGGCCGACGCGCGCTCGCTCATGACCGGCCGCATCGTCGACAGCTACACGAACATCTCGACGGTGAAGCTCTTCGCGCATGCCGACCGCGAGGACCTCTACGCGCGCGAGAGCATGGAACACATGCTCAGCACCGTTCACCGGTCGATGCGCGCTGCAACCCAGATGACCATCTCGCTCAATGGCCTCAACGCGCTCCTCTTGTCCTCGATGGCAGGCCTCTCGATCTGGCTCTGGTGGCTCGATTCGATCACCACCGGCGCCATTGCGTTCACGGTGAGCCTCGCGCTGAGGCTTCAAGGAATGTCGCACTGGATCATCTGGGAGACGGCAAGCCTCTTCGAGAACATTGGCGTCGTCCAGGACGGGATCGAGACGATCGCCAGGGATCGCGCCATCGTCGATGCGCGCGGTGCCAAGCCTCTGGTGGTCACCCGCGGCGAGATCCGGTTCGACGAAGTGTCCTTCAACTACGGGAAGCATGCCAATGCCCCGCACGCGGTGCTCGATCATCTCTCGCTGACCGTAGCGCCCGGCGAAAAAGTTGGCCTCGTCGGCCGCTCGGGCGCCGGCAAGTCGACGCTCGTCAACCTGCTCTTGCGCTTCTACGACGTCGAGCAAGGCCGCATTCTCATCGATGGGCAGAACATCGCCTTGGTCACTCAGGAGAGCCTGCGTGCCGCGATCGGCATGGTGACGCAGGACACGTCCCTGCTCCACCGTTCGGTCCGCGACAATATCCGCTATGGCAAGCCCGATGCGAGCTTCGAAGAGATCAGGCGCTCGGCCGAGCGTGCGCATGCCGATGAATTCATTGCGCATCTCATCGATCCGAAAGAGCGAACGGGCTACGAAGCGCATGTGGGCGAACGCGGCGTGAAGCTGTCGGGCGGCCAGCGCCAGCGGATCGCGATCGCACGGGTGCTTCTCAAGGATGCGCCGATCCTCATTCTCGATGAGGCGACGAGCGCGCTCGATTCCGAGGTCGAAGCGGCGATCCAGGAGAGCCTCTTTCAACTGATGGAAGGCAAGACGGTGATCGCCGTCGCTCACCGCCTTTCCACCATCGCCGCGATGGACCGGCTGATCGTCATGGATAGCGGGCGCATCGTGGAACAGGGAAGGCACGACCAGTTGCTTAGGCGCGGCGGGCTTTACGCAGACCTCTGGTATCGCCAGTCGGGCGGGTTCATCGCCCGCGAGGCAGCCGAGTAGCCGGAGGCGTGTTCACGCTGACGATCGCCGGCCTGACCGGCGGGCAAGCCGAACTGGCGGAAGCGGCGCTCGAGGACAATGAGCCGCTTGCCATCAGCCGCAACGAGACCGACGAGACCAACGCCGTTTGGGAGATCATCGCCTACTTCGGAGGCGAGACCGAGGCCCGCCGTGCGGCGGAGACCCTCGCACCTTTCGGCGCCGCCCACATCGATCAGGTCCACGAGACGGACTGGGTGCGCCGATCCTTGGAAGGCTTGCCGCCCGTTGCCGCGGGCCGGTTCTATATTCACGGCTCGCACGACCGCCCACGCCGACGGACGGGCGGCATCTCGCTCGAAATCGATGCCGGGACCGCCTTCGGAACCGGCCATCACCCGACGACCCAGGGCTGTCTTCTCGCGTTTGACGCCCTCCTGAAGCGCCGGTACCCGCGACACATCGTCGACATCGGCTGCGGAACCGGAGTTCTGGCCATAGCGGCCGCCAAAGCGCTGCATGTCCCGGTGCTGGCCAGCGACATCGATCCCGAAGCAGTACAGGTGACCTGCAAGAACGCACGGCTCAACGGGGTCGCACCTCTGGTCCGTGCCGTTCCCGGGGCGGGCCTCGCGCATCCCCGCATCCGCGCCGGAGCGCCCTATGATCTGATCTTCGCGAACATTTTAGCCCGCCCGCTTGTGAGTCTGGCGCGGGAACTGGCGCATGCCGTTTCGGAAGATAGCATCCTGATCCTCTCGGGCTTGACTTCGGACCAGTCTCGCGAGGTCACCGCCGCCTATCGCAACCGCGGATTGGCGCTGACCAACACGCTCCAACTTGGAAGCTGGACGACTCTCTGCCTCTCTACGCTCGTGCCCAGAGATGAGGGACAGATTTGAATTGTCGAATCATATTGTCGGCCGTGACGAGAATGAACGGCGCCATGATGGCCTGGGCTACGAGAAGACGATCGAATGGGTCGGAGTGATCCCATTCCAACCCTCCGGCGAATTCAGCTTCGACGGCTCGGACGGGGAGGTCGGAAAAACCGTTCACCGCAATTGCGGCGGTGACCGGCGAGGCGAAGGTCAGCTTGCCTCGCCTAGCCTTGAGGACGATCTCCAACACGCTCACCGCACTGACGAACACCCGGTTTTTCGGGTCGGCGATTGCCTTTCCGGCAATGGGGCCGAGATGTCCCTCTTTCGCCTGCCACCAGAGGAATACATGGGTATCGAGGAGAAGGTGGCTCATTCGGAACCATAGAAGAGCCGCTCGATGTCCGGATCCGGGGCATCGAAGTCAGCCGCGATGTAAGTGATTTCCATCGCGTTGATGGGCGTGCGGGGAGCGCCAGTATCGGGCAAGGCGACCAGCTTGGCGCGCGGCAAGCCGTTTTTTGAGATGATCACATCTTCGCCCGCCGCAGCCTCCTCAACGAGCGAAGAAAGCTGCGTCTTGGCTTCATAAAGATTGACGAACTTCGCCATGGCAGACCTCTTCCCTCACTCATCTAAATTTCGCGAGGGTATTGGTCAAGTTGGTCAACCCCGCACAAGCAAAACGCCCGCGAGGGGGTCCTCGGGGCGTGTCTGCCTTGATCTTGTGTGAGTGGGAGCTAGTTGCCCCACACCATCCTGCGGATGTCCGAGCGCTTCAGCCCGATATCGGACAGAAGCCGGTCGTCCAGAGCCTGCAGCTGGCGCTCGGCGCGGCTCCGGGTCACGTAATTGGCGACCCGGCTCGAAACACGGCTCAGGAAGTCCGGAATGAACGCCTGGCCTGCCTCATGCTTCTCAGCGATCATGGTCATATTCGTCTCCTTTCGTCTCGCGCGCGGTCAACCGGCCTAATCCAGTTCGACCTCGCGAGGTGATGTCTTTTTGTGCGATGCACAACGGACGAGAGGTATATAGCGCTGAGAAACTGCTGAACCAGCCGGTTCGATGGAGAGCAGTCATGCTATCTACGCATGGCACTGTTCATTTTGCATTAAGGCGTCGTTTTCAAGGAAAAACGATGCAATAGCGGGGCTGAGAGTGGGATCATGGTAAATTATTCTTTACTTACCATTCCTTTTGGTCAGCTTTCATGGTCCGGCGGTCGCAATATCACGAGAACTTCATGTGAAGAACGCATAGTTGCCGAACTCCACTCCATATTGCGGCGCAACATAGGCCTACAGGAATGCCGCGCGATGCCGGAGCACGACGAGAACGATTGCGTCTCAAAGCCTGATCCCGTTGAATGCTTGGACTATCGCACTCACGGGAGCATCAGATGCGGCAGTTGCTCAGGAGTCTCATTGTTGGGCTCGGCCTGGCCATATCGACCGCCTCAGCGGCGATGGCAGAGGCAGCCGGGATTACCTTTCTTCTCGCCAACGACACGTACAACGTCGAGAACGACGGCCCCCGCGGCGGTTTTGCGCGGCTCAATGCCGTGGTGAAGACTGAGCGGGCGAAGACAGGCAAAGTTATCTATGCGCATGCGGGCGACCTGATTTCGCCCTCGCTTCTCTCTGCCTTCGACAAGGGCGAGCATACGATCGCCCTCCTCAACGCGGCCCCTCCCGACGTCTTCGTTCCCGGTAATCACGAATACGACTTCGGCCCCGCCACGTTCCGGCAGCGCATGGCCGAAGCCAAATTTCCGGTTCTTGCCGCCAATTTGCAGGGCCCGGACGGAAAGCCCCTTTCCGGGATAGGAGACGCCAAGCTCATGGACTTCGGGAAGATCAGGATTGGCATCGTGGGTCTCACCGCCGATGACAGCCCGGTGAAGTCCTCTCCGGGCAATCTCATGTTCCTGCCGACCGTCGAAACTGCAGTTGCAAGAGCAGCGGATCTTCGCAAAGCAGGCGCCGACTTCACCGTTGCGGTTGTCCACGCCAATCGGGTGGAAGATATGCAGCTCTTCGAAAGCCGCGCCTTCGACCTGATCCTTACCGGCGACGACCACGACCTCTTCCTCATGTATGACGGCCGGACCGCGATCGTGGAAAGCCGCGAGGAGGCGGACTACGTGACCGCCATCGACCTCTCCTTCGATGTCGAGGAGAAGGACGGAAAGAAAACGGTGAAGTGGTTCCCGGACTTCAGGATCATAGACACGGCCAGCGTTACACCCGATCCCGCGACGCAGAGCGAGATCGAGACCTATCGGGCGGATCTCTCCAAGGAGCTCGACGTCACCATCGGAAAGACCACGACCGCGCTCGACAGCCGGCGAGCCACGGTGAGGACCGAGGAGGCGGCGATCGGGAACCTCGTCGCGGACGCGATCCGAGCGGCGGTTTCGGCGGATGTCGCGATCACCAATGGCGGGGGCATCCGCGGCAACAGGGAGTATCCCGCTGGCTCTAGTTTGTCGCGCCGAGACGTCCTCACCGAATTGCCCTTCGGCAATCGCACCGTGAAGCTCGCGGTCAAGGGCGACGCGATCCGGGCCGCTCTCGAGAATGGTGTCGGTGATGTCGAGAATGCCGCCGGCCGCTTTCCTCAGGTATCCGGCCTCGTCTTCCTTTACGATCCGGCGAAACCCAAGGGCAACCGGGTCGTTAGCGTTGAAGTGAACGGCAAGCCGCTCGATCCATCCCGGACCTATACGCTCGCGACCAACGACTACATGGCGCAGGGCGGCGACGCCTACACGATGTTCAAGTCCGGGAAACCCCTCTATGGCGTCCGGGATGCGAAGCTCATGGCCAATGACGTCATGGCCTATATCGCCAAAACCGGGGCAATAGCGCCGAAGGTGGAAGGAAGAGTCTTGCGGAAGTAGTCACTCCCGCTCGGCCGCCCTGCCCCACAGACGGATTTTCCCGCCGCGGCCGCGAACCGTGTGAAGGCCCATGTCTTGAAATTCGGCTGCGGCAATCTCGCCGCGCTCGCGTTTGGCCGCTTCGACGACCGCATCGCTTGCAAGGATCGCGATGTCGAGCTTGCGGGTCATCTCCTGGATGCGACTCGCAACGTTGACCGTATCCCCGAGCACGGCGAACTCCATGCGCCGCTCGCTCCCGATGTCGCCGAGCACCACTTCACCATGGTGGAGGCCTATTCCCAATCTGAGCGGCGCCAGCCTCCGCTGCTTGCGGCGCTCGTTCCAATGCACGACAGCCTCACTCATGGCCCTCGCGCAGGCGAGCGCGTTCGCGGCATCGGCGGGGCCGGTCTCGGGAGTTCCGAAGGTCGCCATCAAACCGTCGCCCAGGAACTTGTCGAGGGTGCCGCCGTGATCGAAGATCGCCTTTTCCACGAGCCCCAGGTATTCCCGAAGGAGGGTCATGATTTCCGGCCCTGGAAGATTGACGCCAAACCGGGTGAAGCCCCAGATGTCCGCGAACATGACGGTGACGATCTGTGTTCGCGTCTCGGTGAGGCGGCCGCCCGACTGCATCAGGTCCTTGACGATGTTCGGAGAGAAGTAGCGCGCGAGATTGGCGCGCTTGCGCTCGGTTTCCCGGAGCTCCTGCTGCACCGACATATGATCGCTGATGTCGCGCAAGCCCCCGACCACCCGGCGCGGCTTGCCCGCCTCGAAGACGATGAGACCCCTGAGTACGATCCACCGCATGATCCCGGAGCGCGGCTCGTAGCGGCATTCGATATCGAATTTCTCGTCGCCACGGGCAAATTTGTGCTTGAGCATCGCCCTGAGGTAGTCGGCGTCGGCGCGCACGAATCGTTCGATCAGCGCATCCATGCTCTCTCCGAGAGAGCCCTGCTCGAGGCCAAGCACTTCGTAGAGACGCGGCGAGAAAAACGTCCGGTCCGAGTCGAGGTCCCAGTCCCAAAGGCCGTCATTGGCGCCGCGCGACGCGAGTGAGTAGCGCTCCTCGCTCAAGCGTAGCGCCGCGCTCGCCCGCTCGCGCTCAGCGGCGCCGGCAATGAGGGCCGCAGCGGTCTTGAGGACGTGGATCTCCTCCTCGCTCCAGACGCGCTCTTCTTTGCAGTCGTCGAAGCCGAGAAAGCCCCACCATGTGCCGCCGACCATGATCGGCACGGAGATGAACGACAGGGTTCCATGCTCCAGGAATACTTGGCGGGTGTAGCCAGTCGTTTCGGCGAGCGTGGCTTGGATGATCTCGCCCCGTTCGCGGCGCACCGACCAATCATTCAGATCTTCTGCGGCGCCCTCATCCGCAAGTGCCATGTTCTGATATCTGGGATCGCCCGAGATTGGCGAAAGTCCGGGCTCCGCCCAATCGTGGCGGCAGCTCTGGACGCGCGCTCCATTTGGTCCGGGGTGGACTTCGAACATGGTGACCCGGCTCATGTCGGTCGCCTGCCCGAGTCTTTCGAGAAGGTCGTTGACGCTGTCGCGCCAGGGCGCGCCCGCGACCATCCGCGTTGCAGCATAGGCGACGGCATCCAGCATCTTGAGCCGCCGCTCAGCGTCCATGAGGACCTGGCGGTCAAGGGTCACGGCTCCTTCATTCTGCATTTCTAGTCTCTTAAGCCGGCTGCTCCTCATCGCTTTGACATCTCTCGCAAGCCACCGCTAGATGACGCCATGTTCCAGTCCTTCGAGAACGTCTCCGAAGCTCACCTGACCCCCGGCCGCATAGACAGTCTCCGCCAAGAGCTCGAGCGCCGGGGTCTCGATGGATTCATTATCCCGCGACAGGACGAGTTTCAGGGCGAATACGTTGCGTCCTATGCCGAGCGCCTGCGATGGCTCACCGGTTTCGCGGGCTCGTGGGGTCTCGCCATTCTGATGCGGGACCGCGGGGCGATTTTCGTCGACGGGCGTTACACGATCCAGGTGAAACAGCAGGTCGACACATCGGTCTTCGTGCCCCATCACCTCATCGAAGATCCGCCGAGCAAGTGGATGGAACGCGAGCTCAAGCCCGGCGAGGTTCTGGGCTACGATCCCTGGCTCCTGACCGCCGATCAGGTCCAGCGGTTCGAGAAGGCCTGCGCCAAAGCCCGCGCCAAACTCGTGCCGGTCGACGACAATCCGATCGACGCCATCTGGACCGACCGTCCGCGGCCGCCCCAGGAGCCGGCATCCGTGCAGCCGACGCAATTCGCCGGGAAATCGCCGAAACAGAAGCTCGAGGAGGTGGGCAAAGCGCTCGAGAGCGCAGGCGCGGACGCGGTGGTGGTGACGCAGCCCGACTCGCTCGCCTGGGTCCTCAACCTGCGTGGCCAAGACGTGCCTTATACGCCCGTCGTGCTTGCTTACGGCATCCTGCATCGATCCGGGGAGGCCGAGCTGTTCGTCGACCCCGCGAGGCTTCCCGAAGATGTTGCGGCGCACTTGTCCAGCATCGCCAGGGTCGAGCCGCCGGCCGGGCTCACTGCCGCGCTCGAGAAGCTCGGCAGTGAGAAAGCGACCGTACAGATCGATCCCGATTGGGCGCCGGAACGCATTCGCCAGGTGCTCGTCCATTCAGGCGCGAAGATCATCAATGGCAAGGACCCCTGCATTCTGGCGAAAGCGAGGAAGAATCCGGCCGAGCAGGAGGGCGCGCGCGCCGCGCAGCGCCGCGATGGGCTCGCTATGTCGCGGTTCCTGTGCTGGCTCGAGAGTGCGGCCGAGCGGGGCAGCGAGGATGAAGTGTCGGTCGCGCGGAAGCTTGCGGATTTCCGCTCCGCGACCGGCATGTTGAAGGACCTCTCGTTCGATTCGATCTCGGCTGCGGGTCCCCATGCCGCCATACCCCATTATCGCGTCACCACGGAGACATCCCTTCCTCTGACGCAAGGCCATATCTACCTTATCGATTCGGGCGCGCAGTATCAGGACGGCACGACCGATATCACGCGGACGGTCATCGTTGGCGAGCCCACGCCGGAGATGAAGGATCGCTTCACGCGCGTGCTCAAAGGCATGATCGGCATATCCCGGATCCGCTTTCCGAAGGGGACCTGCGGGAGCCAGATCGATATCCTGGCCCGGCAGTGCTTGTGGATGGCCGGGCTCGATTTTGATCACGGCACCGGACACGGCGTGGGGAGCTATCTGTCGGTGCATGAAGGCCCGGCGCGGATCAACAAGACCGACCGCACGCCGCTCGAGCCCGGCATGATCCTGTCGAACGAGCCCGGTTACTATAAGCAGGACGACTACGGAATCAGGATCGAGAACCTCCTACTCGTCCGTGCGCCGGAGGATATTCCGGGAGGCGAGCGCCCGATGATGTCATTCGAGACGCTTACTCTCTGCCCGATTGACCGCCGCCTGATCGAGCCTTCTCTCCTCTCGAAGGAAGAGCGCGAGTGGCTCGATGCCTACCACGCGCGCGTGGTGCGCGAGATCGGCCCCTTCCTCGACGGCCGTGAGCTCGCCTGGCTCAAATCCGCCTGCGCCCCCCTCGCCATGTGACGGTGCATAAGGGTTGGTACACACCTCGCGCATTACCCCACTTCGATTCGCCTGAAGTAACGCAGGCAATCACATTCCGGCTTGGGGATTCACTTCCGCGCGAAGTACTCCGGGTGCGCAAAGACGAAAGGTTCGGATCCTATAGACGTCGCATTGCTGTGGCCCTCGACGCGGGCTACGGCAGTTGCATTCTCAGAAACGCTTCGATTGCAGCTGTTTGCGAGGA
>JBJMRA010000084.1:0-11516 GCA_045802365.1 Hyphomicrobiales bacterium
CCCGCACGCGTGCACCTCGAGGAGCACCTCGCTGCCCCGAGGCTCGGGATCGGGCGCGATCGTCTTGACGAGCGGCCGGCCATAGCTCGTGAGGGACTGGCGGATCATCGTTGTTCGATCGCGCGAGCAATACGGCAAAAGTCGGCGACCCCAAGTTGCTCCGGCCTCTTGGCGGGATCTATGCCGAGTGAAGGAAGAAGCGCCTCGGGATCGTTCAGGATCTGCTTCAGGCTCGACCGCAGCATTTTTCGCCGCTGTCCGAAAGCGGCCGCCGTCACACGTTCGAGCGCGCCGAGGCTGCAATGGGGGATAGGATCGGGCTTCGGATCGAGCTGAACGACGCTGGACGTGACCTTCGGCGGCGGAGTGAAGGCCCGACGGTCGACGTCGAAGAGCTTGCGGACGCTTGCGCGCCATTGTGCGAGCACGGCGAGCCGGCCGAAGTCCCGCGACCCTTCCGGAGCCGTGATCCGCTCGGCCACTTCCTTTTGGAACATGAGAGTAAGGGAAACGTACCACGGCGGCCACGGTCCCGTGAGCCATCCGGTAAGGAGGGGGGTGGCGATATTGTACGGAAGGTTTGCGACCACCTTGGCGCCGGCAAACCGCGAATAGTCGAAGGCGAGAGCGTCGGCGGCGATCACCTCGAGGCGCCCCGGGAAAGCACGTTCGATTTCGGCGAGCGCGGGCAGGGCGCGCTCGTCTCTCTCGATCGCAACGACGTGCGAGGCGCCTTCGAGAAGGAGGGCGCGCGTGAGCCCTCCGGGCCCCGGCCCGACCTCGACCACGGTTGCGCCCTCGAGCGGCCGAGCGGCGCGGGCGATCCGCCGGGTAAGGTTGAGATCGAACAGGAAGTTCTGCCCGAGACTCTTGCGGGCGTTGAGCTCGTATCGGGCGATGACCTCGCGAAGCGGATCGAGGCCATCCTCGCTCATCGGAGGGAACGGCGCCCCGCGAGCCCGGCCGCAAGCTCGATCGCGGCGATCAGGCTCGTGGGCTTGGCCTTTCCGCTCCCGGCGATCGCGAGCCCGGTGCCGTGATCGGGCGAGGTGCGAACGAAGGGAAGGCCGAGCGTGCAGTTGACCCCGCCGTGGAAGTCGAGCGTCTTCACGGGAATGAGCGCCTGGTCGTGATACATGCACAAGATGACATCGTAACGCGATCGGGCCTCCTCGTGGAAAGCGGTATCGGCGGGGAGCGGACCTTCGACATGCAGTCCTTCGGCCTTGAGGGCGGCGATCGCCGGAGAGATGATCCGCTGTTCTTCATCGCCCATAGCCCCGGCTTCGCCGGCATGCGGGTTGAGGCCGGTCACGCCGAGCCGGGGCTCAGCAATCCCGAAGCGCGCCTCGAGGTCGCGCGCGGCGATGCGTGCTTGGCTGACGATGAGGTCGATCGAAAGGACCGAGGAAACCTGGGCGAGCGGGATGTGCACCGTGACCGGGATCGTGCGCAGAGCGTTGGCGCACAGCATCATTACGGGCTCGGCTTCGGCTCCTGCCTCTCGAGCGAGATAGGCGAGATAGTCCGTGTGGCCTTCGTGGTTGAACCCGGCCCTGTACAGTGTTTCCTTCTGGATGGGGTTCGTCACAAGGGCTGAAGCCGAGCCGTCCATCGCGAGCGTGACCGCTTCATCGATGAATGCAATGACGCGAAGTGCGGTTTCGGGAGACGGGCTGCCGATCGCCGGGGTATGCTCGAATGAGCGGTGAAGCACGGGAATGGCGCGCTCGAACATAGCCGGCGTCTCGTCCGGCGAGACAATCGCGGCGACGGGGATGTCGAGCTCGAGGTGGCCGATCCGGCTGCGGAGGTAGTTAAGATCACCGATGACGAAGAATTGCGGACCCCGCCGCTGCGTGAGGGCGAGCCATGCGAAGGCGGTGATGTCGGGACCGATGCCGGAGGGCTCTCCCATGGTGAGCGCCAAGGGAGCCGGGCTCGCGGGCGCCATCCGCGTCACTGCGCGGCGTATTGCGGGTCTTTGTAGTCGATGAACGCTGAACGCCTGAGCTCGCGCATATAGCGCTCCTCGTAGACGTCGTACTTCTTGTTCATGAGCATCATCTCGATCTGCTCCCGGCTCGGCGCCGGCGGAGCGACCGTCGACTTGCTGCAGAACGCGATGAGCTGAATGCCGGCGGGGGCGCGCCCGGGGCCGATGATCTTGCCGGGACCCGCCTTGTCGAGCGCGGCCTTGAGCGGCGGAGGAAGCTTGCGGCCGTCCGCCTTTATGGGACTGCTGATCTTTACGTTGTATATTCCCGAAGCCGCCTGACGCAGGCTGCCGCACCCTTTATACTGGCGGGCGAGCTGGGCTGCATCGGCCGCTCTTGCCAGGAGCAATTGCTGGGCCATCGTATCATCGGTCTTGTCGACCGGCAAAGTGACCTCGATGATCTCGTAGACGGGAACCGGTTTGAGCCGGGGATCCGCGGCCATCTCGCGGTATTTCTTGTCGACCTCGCCGGGATCGACTTCGACCTTGACCTTGTAAAGAGCGTTGAGCAGCCGATTGAACGAGATCTGCGCGCGGACAAGGTCCTTCAGCGCCGCCACCGACACGCCCTTGGCCTTGAGCTTGGCGGTCAATCCCTGGGTGTCGGTCCCCGAGCCCTTCGCCATGCGGCCCACCTGTTCGTCGACCATCTCGGGGGTTGCCTCGGCGTTCCATTTTTTCGCTTCGGCGCGCTTGATCATGTCGTCGATCAGGGACTGGAGCGCTTCCTTCCGAGGATTGCCGCCCCTGAGGTCCTGCCCGATCGCGCTCCACAACCGGATACGCTGATCGATATCGAAGTTGGTGATCGGAAGGTCGTTGACGGTGACGACCACGCTCTGGCCCTCGGCGCGAGCTCCGGGGGAAGCGAGCGGCGAAATGGCGGCGGCGACGATAACGGCGAACAGAGCTCTTCTCATGATACCCGGCAATTCACAGGCGCGGCGCGACCTGGCCGCCGCCCAGAGACTTGAAATCGATGGAGAACATCACCGAACGCCCGAGCCTGAATTCCTCATCTCCGGTGAAGTCCTCGAGATAGTAGATCTTGAAGTTGAAGCAGTCGCAATCATAGGCGAAGCCGACGGCGTCGCGCAGAATGCGATCGTCCTCGAGGTCGTAGCGCATCGCCCCGAAGAGGCTCCATCCGCCTGTGAAGTTCCAGCTTGCATCGCCCCAAACCTGCTGTTCGTGAAAGGGCCGACCGGCGGACGGCTCCGGGTCGAGATTCGCATAATAGATTGAGCCGGATAACCTGTCCAAATTGAGGCTTACCCCCGCTTCCTGGGTGCGGGTGTTCGAAAGGTCTTCGGCAAGGCGGGTCTCATAGCTGAAGCGGATGAAATCCCAAGGCTGCAGAGCGATGGAACCGACGACGTCCGACGTGTTGGTCCCAAGCCCTGTGTCCGGGGCGAAGCTGTTCTCGCCGGCGAGGTGAAAGGATTCGCCGGCCGCCAGCCTCAGGAACGCGCCGCTCGGGGCGAGAAAAGTGTAGAGGAGGCCAGTATTGGCGCGCGTGCCGCCTTCGAAGCGGTCAAGGCCGCTGAAGCGATCCTCGAGAAAGAGGCTCGTCGTATCGAAGTTGAGCGAGATGGCATCCTCATTTCCAATATCGCTCTGATCGGTTTCGTCCGACGCTGAGATGACCTGAGCGACAGGGGTGACGATGTGCTGGCCGAAGTCGCTCGACGAAATGAAGGGCCAGCGCATGTCGATTCCTGCGGTCGGCAAGAGGCGCGTCGTCGTTTCGTCCCGGAGCACGGCTGGCATGACGTCGCCGGGAAGATTGTCTGTCACATAAAGGTCGCCGCGCATGCGGGCGAAGGGCGTGATGACCTGCCCCAAACCGTCGATGATCTGCCGCTGCCAATGAGCGTCTATCGTTCCACGCGACTGATCGGTGCCGAGCCCGATATTGGTGAGAGGCGCGCGCGGGTCGTTGGGAAAGAGCGGGTCGTTGCGATGGATGCTGTACGCCGTCCAGTCGAAGCCGAGCTCGCCGCCCCACACCGGATCGTCGAGCGTGATGCTATGCCTGATGTAGGGCAGCGCATAGGGGAACAGATCCTGGTCCTGCCCGGGCATCAGCGTCTGGAAATAGAGCGCTTGGGCCGAGAAGTAGTTCCGGTCGTGGATCCCGGTGAGGTAGGCGAGGCTCGTCGCCTCGTCCCGGTCGTCGGCGAGATAGTGATTGAGGAAAGTGCGATCGCTGATCACGGTCGCGTCCCACCCCCAAGTCCAATTGCGGTTGAGCTTGAATTGGCCTTGGGTGCGAACCGCGCCCCGCCAGGTCTGCGAATCGGCGTCGTCCTCGCCGTCCGGGTCCGGCGGATCGAGCTGATAGATGCCGGCGGCGTCGATGTTGTACTGGCCGTCCTCGAGGCGGTGACGCCATTCGGCATGTGCGAGGACGCCCTGTTTCGAGGTGATCATCGGCTCGAGCGTCAGATCGTAGTTGGGCGCCAGCGCGAGGAAATAGGGAACGGTGATCCCGAGGCCATAGAGGCTCTCGATCGACGCCGATGGCATGAGCAGTCCCGAGCGGCGCTTGACCGTCGGATCGGGCTGAGAAAAGTGGGGCAGGGTCAGGATGTCGGCCCCGCCGAATTCGAAGGTCGCATGCTCGTGATAAAGGGTGCCCTCGCGCTCGTTGTGGGTCGTGCGCCGGGATTTGATCTGCCACAGAGGCGTTCCGTCCGAGAGCACGCAGGTGCGGCAGCGCGTGTAGGTCACGTGCTCGTAGATCGTGAGATAGCCCTGGTGCCGCCTCGCGTAGACCGCGGTGACGGTGGCATCGTTCGTCAAGAGAAGCTTCAGATGCTCGGCGAAGCCCTCGCGAAACTTGTCCTCGAGATGCGCGCGGTCGGCTTCTAGGACGTTGCCGCCGGGCTCCTTCAGCCTCACCTCGCCGTTGGCGGTGAGACTGTCTTTCGCCTGATCGTAGACGACCCGGCTCGCGACCAGCACGTAGCGACCATAGGTGATCTCGACCCTGCCGGTCGCGGTCGCGACGCGGTTTTTCGAATCGTATGTGATCTTGCTGGCGATGACATAGACCCGTGTCCCCTTGGGCGGGGTCTTGTTGTCGAGCTTCGTGCGCGTCTCGCCGGTCGCGGCTTGAGCCGATCGGCTACTGGTATTGTCTTGAACGAACGAGAGCAGGATCGCCGAGAGGGCGGCGCCCGCCACGAGCGCGGCCTTGAAGGCCCCTCTGCCGATGATCCCCAAGTATCTGTTCCCGCCCGCGATGTTGGGGCTTACTTAAGCCCTTTTCGCCGCCCCCGCAAAGCCGCTTTTTCCACAACGATTCGGCGGAATTGCGTCCGTCTTTGAGACATCGCCGCTGTCCAGGAGTGGCTGGCGTTGATCGAGATTTGCGAAGCCGCTATGGGGGCCGTTCTCCCACCGATCACGAGACGTTCATGGATATCGCTTTCACAGCGCCGGCACTCCCGAAGGAGGGCGCGGCCGTCGTTTTCATTGCCGAGGGCGGAAAGCTTGCTGGCCTCGCATCGGAGCTTGACTCGCGTTCCGAGGGCCACATTTCGCGCGCGATCAAGGCGGCGAAGTTCGAGGGCAAGCGGGAACAGCTTCTCGATCTCGTTGCACCGTCGGGGACGAAGCTGGATCGAATCGTGGTCGCGGGGTTGGGCGACGTGAAAAAGATCACCGCCCGCGAGATCGAACTCCTCGGCGGCGTGGTTGCCGGCGCCCTTCAGAGCGCCAAGGCGAGCGCCGCGAAGATCATCGCCGACTTTCCCGCCGACATGGCCGTCGATCAAGCGGAGGCAGCGGCCCTCATCGCATCGGGCGTGTCGCTCCGAATCTACAGCTTCGACAAATACAAATCGAAGAAGCCAGATAACCACGTGTTGGATCGGGTGACCGTGATGGCCGCGCCGAGCGCCAAAGCGAAGAAGGCGTTCTCAGCCTACGAGGCGCTCGTCGAAGGCGTGCACCTCGCTCGCGATCTCGTCAACGAGCCCGCCAACCAGCTCTCGCCCGAGGAGTTCGCGAACCGCGCCAAAGCGCTCGCCAAGTCGGGGCTCAAAGTCGATGTGCTCGCTCCGGCGGACATGCGGAAGCTCGGGATGCGCGCGCTGCTCGGTGTGGCACAAGGCTCCGCTCACGAGCCCCGCCTCGTCGTCATGCGCTGGAACGGCGGCCGGAAGGGCGAGCCGCCGCTCGCCTTCGTCGGCAAGGGCGTGACGTTCGACACCGGCGGCATCTCGATGAAGCCCGCAGCGGGCATGGAAGACATGAAAGGCGACATGGGCGGGGCGGCCTGCGTCACCGGGCTCATGCTGGCGCTCGCCAAGCGGAGGGCGCGCGTCAACGCTGTCGGCGTGATCGCGCTCGTCGAGAACATGCCGGACGGCAACGCCCAGCGTCCTGGCGACATCGTGACCTCGATGTCCGGCAAGACCATCGCCGTCCTCAATACCGACGCCGAAGGCCGTCTCATCCTGGCCGACGCCTTGTGGTATACGCAGGACCGCTTCAAGCCGAAGTTCATGGTCGACCTGGCGACGCTGACGGGCGCGATCCTGGTGGCGCTCGGCAAGGAGTTCGCGGGCCTCTTCTCGAACAACGACGAGCTGGCCTCGCGGCTATCGGATGCGGGCTACGCGACCGGCGAGAAGGTGTGGCGCATGCCGCTTTCGTCGGAATACGACAAGATGATCGATTTCGAGCTGGCCGACATGAAGAACATCGGCGGCCGCAACGCCGGGTCCATTACCGCCGCGCAGTTCCTGCAGCGCTTCGTCAACGGAACCGTCTGGGCGCATCTCGACGTCGCCGGAACCGCGATGGACTCGGTCAAGACGCCCATCAATCAGAGCTGGGGGTCGGGCTGGGGCGTGCGCCTGCTCAACCGTCTCGTCGCCGATCACTACGAGACGTAGGCTCGATCACATTGACGTGTTTCGGGAACACGCGCTGACGCGACCCCGTTCGTTTTGCGGAGTTCTCGTCGGAGGCTTCCATGCGTTCCCTTTTGCTCGCAGCCTCGGCCGCTGCTCTCCTCGCTACCGCCGCGGTCGCGGCTGAGCCCGTAAAGACTGGAGAAGCCGCCTTCGGCAGCTGGAAGAACGATGCTCCGGGCGTGCGCCGCCTGATCCGCCCGGGCGATTTGCCGAAGCCGTTCGTCACCGAATCGGTGTCGAACTCCGCAGGCCACGCCAAAATGCCCGAGGGAGCCAAGCCGAAAGTTCCGCGAGGCTTCACGGTCGAAATGGTCGCTGCCGGCATAACCAGCCCCCGCGCTATGCGCATTGCGCCGAACGGCGACCTCTTCGTTGCCGACAGCAAGGCGAACCGCGTGCGCGTCTATCGGGTGCCCGACGGCAGCGCCAAGCCGGCGGAGGCCTCGGTCTTCGCAACGGGCCTCTATCAGCCTTACGGCATTGCCTTCTATCCCCCCGGCCCCGAGCCCCAATGGGTGTACGTGGCCAACAGCCACAGCGTCGTTCGCTTTCCTTACAAGAACGGCGACCTAAAGGCGCAGGGAAAGCAGGAGCTCATTATCGACAACATTCCGGCCAGCCATCATTGGACGCGCGACATCGTCTTTTCTCCTGATGGGAAGACGCTTTATCTCGCGGTCGGATCGGGTTCGAACGTCGCCCTCGACATGTTTCCGGAACCTATGGGGGGGCTCGAGGCATGGAAGCAGACCCAGCCTCTTGGCGCCGCCTGGGATACCGAGGAGAGGCGCGCCGATGTTCTCGCCTTCAGTCCCGACGGCAAGAACCAGCGGACTTTTGCCACCGGGCTTCGCAACTGCTCGGGCATTACCGGGCAGCCAGCGACCGCCCAGGTCTGGTGCGCCGTCAACGAGCGCGACGAGCTCGGCGACAACGTGCCTTTCGAATACGCGACCCATGTCGAGGAAGGCGCGTTCTACGGGTGGCCCTGGTACTATATCGGCGGGAACGAGGATCCGCGGCATAAGGGCAAGCGCCCCGATCTCGCCGACAAGGTGACCGTGCCCGATGTCCTAATCCAGGCACATTCGGCGCCGCTCGGCATCACCTTCTATGATGGAAAGGATTTCCCGTCGGAATATAAAGGCGATGCGTTCGTCGCATTGCATGGCTCGTGGAACCGTTCGGGCCGCACCGGCTACAAAGTCGTCCGAGTCTTGTTCAAGGATGGCAAGCCCACCGGTGAATACGAAGACTTCATGACCGGCTTCGTTTTATCGGATGATGAAGTTTGGGGCAGGCCCGTCGGCGTGGCCGTCGCAAAGGATGGCTCCCTGTTCATCAGCGAAGACGGCAACGGCACGATCTGGCGGGTCTCGCATTCCGAGAAGGGGAGCTCCTGAAGCAATAGCGCTTCCGCAGCTTCGGTCGTGATGCTAATCCCCGCTCGCTCGAGAGAAACGAGGAGGGGTTCATGAGCCAGAACATCGATGTCGAGGATCGCGCGGCTTTGGCCGAACCTGCCTCGCGCTCGCCACTGGGCCGATTCGCGAGCCTCTTCGGCAAGACCTCCGTCCCCTTCGAAGTGACGATGCCGGACGGCAGCCGCCAACGATTCGGTGACGGCGCGCCGAGCTTTCACGTGACGCTCAAGAATGACCGCGCTCTGCGCGCCATCACCAGCGTCGATGAGGGGCGGATCGGCGATGCCTATCTCGCCGGCGACATCGATATCGAAGGCGACATGCTCCGGCCCTTCGAGCTCAGGGGCCAGATGAAGGATTTCCACCTGGCAGTCGCGGCGTGGCGGTTCATTCAGCCGCTGCTCTTCGGTCAGGTCCACACCAACCGGCAGGCGATCACGGCCCACTACGACATCGATCCCGAATTCTTCCTGAGCTTCCTCGATCCGATTACGCCCTGCTACACGCAAGGCGTCTACGCTTCCGATGACGAGACGCTCGATGTCGCGACGCTCAGGAAATTCGACTACTGCTTCGAGAAGCTGAACCTCAAGCCCGGCGACCATATCCTCGAGATCGGGCCCGGCTGGGGCGCCTGGTTCGAATACGCCTCGCAGCGCGGCGTCAAATGTACGGGAATCACGATCTCCAAGGTGTCAATCGACTATCTCAACGGACGCGCCAAGGAGCTCGGCTACGACTGGGAGCTCATCGATTCCGATCTTCTCGCCTACGAGACCGACCGGAAGTACGACGCCATCGTCATCATGGGCGTGATCGAGCATCTGCCGCAATACCAGAAGGTGCTGGAGAAATTCGCGTCGATCATCAAACCCGGCGCGCACGTTTTCCTGGACGGCAGTGCCTGCACGAAAAAATACGAGCTCTCCTCCTACATGGTGAAGTACATCTATGGCGGAAACCACTCGTTCCTGGTGCTGCACGATTTCATCGACAAGCTCGCCAAGACGCCGCTCGAAGTGCTCGAGATCTTCAACGACCGCCACAGCTACTTCCTCACGTTCCGGCAATGGGCGAGAAACTTCGACCAGAATCGCGATTTGGTGATCGAGCGCTTCGGCGAATTCAATTATCGCCGCTTTCGCCTCTATCTCTGGGGGGCGGCCTATGAGTTCCTAAGCCGCAGCCTCGATTGTTATCGCATGATCATCCGCGCGCCCGCGGCCTGAAGATCGAGCCGATATGTCCGAACAGCTGTGGGCGGCCGTCGACCGCTACATCGAAGATGAACTCCTGCGCTCAGATGACGTGCTCGAGGCCGCTCTCGAGGCGAGCCGCCAGGCGGGATTGCCGGCGATCGCCGTTTCGCCGAGCCAGGGCAAGCTCCTCCACCTCATCGCGAGACTGCAGGGAGCGCGCCGCATTCTCGAGATCGGCACGCTTGCCGGCTATAGCACTATCTGGCTCGGCCGCGCGCTTCCCGACGGCGGGCGGCTCGTGACCATCGAGGCCGATCCTAAACATGCCGAAGTCGCGCGCGCCAATATCGAGCGGGCGGGACTCGCGCGCATCGTGGATCTGAGAGTGAGCGAGGCGCTCGAGATATTGCCCGAATTGAGGACCGAAGCGCCGTTCGATCTTGTTTTCATCGACGCCGACAAGCCGAGCAATCCCGACTATTTCCAATGGGCCATGGCGCTGACGCGAAAAGGAAGCCTGATCATCGTCGACAACGTCGTGCGCGACGGCGAGATCCTCGATGCGGCGAGCGCCGACCCGTCCATTCAGGGGGTGAGGCGCATGTTCGAGCTGATCGCGGCGGAGAAGCGGACCGAGGCCACCGTCATGCAGATGGTCGGCAGTAAGGGCTACGACGGTTTCGCCGTCATCTTGGTGACCGCCGATCCGCCATGAATTGCGCAAAGGCCTCTCGATGGTCGGGATGCCAACGGGAGAGAGCCGGGCGGTTTTCGATGATATCTCCCGCCGTCCACTGCATGCGCGCTTCGTCGATGTCGCGGGTGACCTCGTTGTCGGGGCAGAGGATGTAGAAATCGCCGCGTCCGACGCTCGCGATCATGAACTCGACGACCTGCTCGGGCGTCCATGCGCCCTCGGGTTTCTCCGCGAGGTTGCCGCCGGTCATCCCCGTGAAGGTGAAGCCGGGAATCAGGAGATGGGCGCTAATGGCCGCGCCCAGCTGGTTGCGAAGTTCATGCGCGAGGAGCTCGGTGAAGGCCTTAACGCCGGCCTTCGACAGGTTGTAGGCGGAATTGCCGGGCGGCAGCGTGATGCCTTGCTTCGAGCCCGTGTTGACGACGAGCCCTGGCTTGCCGTGAGCGAGCATGGCCGGGACGAAAGCCTGTACGCCATGGATGACGCCCCAGAGATTGACATCGAGGAGCTTTCGCCAGCCCGCGAGGTCCTCCCATGGCTTTCCGGGGTTGCTGCCGGCGCCTGCATTGTTCATGAGAACGGCGACGTCGCCGAATGTCTCGTAAGCGGCGTCGCGAAGTGCCTTGACCTGCTCGAAAGACGAGACGTCCGTTGCGACCGTGCTGTGGAACAGGTTCTCGACCTGTTCGGCATCGGTGACGTCGGTCTGGATGAACGCGCCGCCGACCTCGTCCGCGGCGGCCTTGCCCACGGCCGGCGTCAGGTCCGCGATGACGACCTTCGCGCCTTCGCTCGCCAGCCGGCGGGCCGAGGCGAGCCCGATGCCGCTCGCGCCGCCGGTGATGACCGCCGTACGCCCGGGTACGATCGCGGGGTGCGTTCTTGCAATATCTGTGGCAGGCATAGCGACACCTCGGAGCTGTTCCTCCGAAAAGGGGGAGGCCCTCCTTTATCCTCCCCCTTTCAGCGGGAGGGAATGGGGCGTAGATGACCGAAATTCTGTTCTACCACCTCGAGCGGCAGCCGCTCGACAAGGTGTTGCCGCAGCTTCTCACGCGCAGCCGCGAGCGCGGCTGGCGCGTCGTCGTCCAGGCCGAGTCCGATGAGCGCGTCGAGGCGCTCTCGACGCTTCTGTGGACGTTCAGCGACGACTCATTTCTCGCCCATGGAACGGCGCGCGATGGCACGCCGGAGCTGCAGCCGATCTGGCTCACCGCCTCCGAGGGCAATCCGAATGGTGCGGCGGTGCGCTTCTTCGTGGGCGGCTGC
>JBJMRA010000085.1:0-8349 GCA_045802365.1 Hyphomicrobiales bacterium
CACCTCAAGAAGGCGGGAATGGAAAACCTCAAGGTGGACTTCTCCTCCTCGGAGGCGGCCTTCGCCGGAGCCGTGGACGCCGCGCTTCTCATGCAAGCCCAGGCCAAGGCGGCTGGCATCGACATCAACGTGATCCGGGAGCCTGACGACAGCTACTGGGACAATGTATGGATGAAGAAGCCCTGGTGCATGTCCTATTGGGGCGGGAGACCGACCTGCGACTGGATGTTCACCACCGCCTATGCGGCGGGAGCGGCCTGGAACGACACTTACTGGAACAACCCTCGTTTCAATGAACTGCTCGTCCAGGCGCGTGCCGAAACGGATGACGCGAAGCGCCAAGCCATATACGCCGAGATGCAGCAAATCCTGCATGACGATGGGGGCATCCTCGTCCTCATGTTCAACAACTACGTTTCAGCCAACTCGAAAGACGTGGCTCACGGTGATCTCAATTCGAACTTCGACGATGATGGCGGCTACATCTTCGAGCGCTGGTGGTTCGTTTAAAGGTGGACAGGGTAGACGGGGTGGACTCCGGTCCACTCAGGTCCGGTCAGTCCACAGGGAGGAACAAGAAATGACTGAACTTGAACTGAAACTCGCATCGGCGGCGAAGCTTGCCGGCAGGGGCAAGGTCTCGCGCCGCGACTTCATGCAGGTAGCTCTGGCAGCGGGCATGACGGCGGCGGCGGCCAACGCCATGTTCGTCAAAGCGGTGCGCGCCGAGCCCAAGAGGGGCGGCACGCTCAAGATCGGTCTCGCGCATGGCGCAACGACCGACTCCCTCGATCCCGGCCTCTATTACGATCAGTATACCGGGACCGCCTGCTGGGGCACCTTATCCAACAGCCTGACCGAGGTCGACCCGAAGGGCGATGCGGTTCCCGATCTCGCGGAGAGTTTCGAGCCTTCCGACGGCGCCAAGAAATGGGTCTTCAAGGTCAGGAAGGGCGTCACCTTCCACAATGGCAAGACGGTTACTGCTGACGACGTCGTGGCGTCGATCAAGCATCACAGCATCGAGGGCACCAAGTCGGCGGCCAAGTCCCTCCTTGCTCCCGTCAAGAACGTACGCGCCGACGGGCCGGAAACGGTGATCTTCGAGCTCGACGGCGGCAATGCCGACTTCCCCTACATCGTCTCCGACTATCACATCCCGATCATGCCGAAGAAGGACGACGGCAGCGCTGATTGGTCTTCGGGCATTCGCACCGGTCCCTATGTGCTCGAAAAATTCGAGCCCGGCGTTACCGCCAACTTCCACAAGAACGCGAACTACTACAAGAGCGACCGCGGCTGGTTCGACCGGGTCGAATGCCTGTCGATCAAGGACGTCACCGCGCGCACCAACGCGCTCACCTCGGGCGAAACGCATTACCTCCATCGCGCCGACCTTCCGACACTCGATCTCCTGAAACAGAATCCGAATGTCCTGATCCTCGAGACCACGGGATACGGCCACTACATTTATGTGATGAACGTGACCGCCGCTCCCTTCGACAACGTCGATGTCCGGACCGCGATCAAGTACTCGCTCAACCGCGATGACATCGTGAAGAAGGTCTTCCTCGGCCATGGCGTCGTCGGCAACGACAATCCTATTGCGCCGACGGTCAAGTTCGCGGTCGATCCACAGCCTCGCCATGTCTACGATCCCGACAAGGCCAAGAGCCTCCTGCGCAAAGCCGGCATGGAGACTCTCAAGTTCGACCTTTCGGTCGCCGAGGCCGCCTTCACCGGCGCGACCGACTCCGCGATCCTGTGGAAGGAGCATGCGAAGGCGGCCGGTATCGACCTCAACGTTATCCGAGAGCCCGAGGATGCCTATTGGGACAATGTCTGGCTGAAGAAGCCTTTCGTGGCATCTTACTGGGCGGGACGGCCGACCTGCGACTGGATGTTCACGACCGCCTATGCGGCGGACGCGGCCTGGAACGACACGTTTTGGAAGAACCCGCGCTTCAACGAGCTCCTCCTCCAGGCGCGTGCCGAGACCGACGACAACAAGCGGGCCGGGATGTATGCCGAGATGCAGCAACTCGTTCACGACGACGGCGGCCTCGTGAACCTGGTCTTCAACTCGTTCGTGGACGCCCATTCCAATGCGCTCGCCCACGGCGAGGTCGCCTCCAATTGGCCGATCGACGGCATGAAGATCGCCGAGCGCTGGTGGTTCGCCTGACCGACAGGTGAAAAGGAGCGGGACCGGGCCAACCGTCCGGCCCCGCTATCATTTTAAGTAGCGCATTTCGGCCGTTCTGTTACATTCGCCCGTGAAGGCCCCGCAGAGAGGCCGACAAAAGGGGAGAGAATGCATCCGGTCGTCCGCACCGTCCTGCAGCGCTTGGGGCTCGGTCTCCTCACCCTGTTCATTGTGTCGATCGTCATCTTCTCGGCACTGGAAATGCTGCCGGGCGGCTTCGCCCAGGCGATCCTCGGGCAGGCGGCGACGCCCGAAACGGTCGCCGCATTCAATCACGAGCTCGGTCTCGACCGGCCCGCCATCGTGCGATACCTCGAGTGGATCTTCGGCGTGCTCCACGGAAATTTCGGTTATTCCTATGCGGGGCTGGGCGGCGTTATCAAAAGGGATGTCGCCGGCCTCATCGCGCCGCGCCTTTACAACACCTTCTTCCTCGCCCTCTTCGCCGCTGTGATCGCGGTGCCCCTGGCGCTCTTCCTCGGGATCACAGCCGCGCTCCATCGCAATAGTTGGTTCGACCGAGTCGTGAACTCCGTGACGCTCACGACGATCGCCTTGCCCGAGTTCTTCGTCGCCTACGTGCTCATGTTCTTGTTCGCGATCAAGCTGCGCTGGTTTTATTCTCTCTCGACCGTCAGCGAGAGCACGACTTTCCTGCAGCAGCTGTCGAGGGCCGCCTTGCCGGCGCTTACCCTGACGCTCGTCATCGTCGCACATATGATGCGCATGACGCGCGCCTCACTCATCAGTCTCCTGGCGAGCCCCTATATCGAGATGGCGCAGCTCAAGGGCGTCGCGCGCGCCAAGGTGATCCTCAGGCACGCGCTGCCGAACGCCTGGGCGCCGATCGTAACGGTCATCGCCCTCAACCTCGCCTACCTGGTGGTGGGCGTTGTCGTGGTCGAGGTCGTGTTCGTCTATCCGGGTATCGGACAGCTCATGGTGGATTCAGTGTCGAGCCGCGACATGCCGGTCGTCCAGGCTTGCGCGCTCATCTTTGCTGCGACCTATATCCTCCTCAACCTGTCGGCCGACATCATATCGATTATCACCAACCCGCGACTGCTTCATCCCCGATGACCGCCGAACCCGCCGCCGCCCCTCTCGTCGCTGTCCGCCGCAGGAAACTCGACGTCGCCTGGCGGGAGCTCAAGAAAGCTCCGCTATCGGCATGGTTCGGGATCATCGTCATCCTGCTCTATGCGCTCTGCGCGATCTTGGCGCCCCTCCTCGCGCCGCACGGCGAGGCCGAGATCGTCGGCAACGCCTACCAGCCGGCAAGCGCCGAGTTCTGGCTCGGCACGGATCAGATCGGACGCGACATTCTCTCCCGCCTCATCTTCGGGGCGCGCAATACAATCGGCATCGCCCTCATCACCACGCTCCTCTCGTTTCTGATCGGCGGCACTCTCGGCGTCTTCGCTGCGCTTTCGCGCGGCTGGTTCGATCAGGTCCTGAGCCGGCTCGTCGACGCCTTGATGTCGATCCCGGTCCTCATCTTCGCGCTGATGCTTCTCGCCGTCTTCGGCAAGTACATCGTCAACCTCATTCTCATCCTGGCAATCCTCGATTCGACCCGCGTCTTCCGCCTGTCGCGCGCCGTTGCCCTCAACGTCGTCGTCATGGACTATGTGGAGGCGGCGCGGCTCAGGGGAGAGCGGCTACCGTGGCTCATGTTCCGCGAGATCGTGCCCAATATCATGCCGCCGCTCGTCGCCGAGTTCGGCTTACGGTTCTGCTTCGTGTTCCTGACGATCAGCTCGCTCTCATTTCTGGGCGTCGGCATCCAGCCGCCAACTGCGGATTGGGGGTCGATGGTGGCCGAGAACAAGACCCTCATTACTTACGGACGGTCGACGCCGCTCGTGCCGGCGGGAGCGATCGCGCTGCTCACCGTCGCGGTCAATTTCGTCGTCGACTGGTTCCTGCACAAGACGAGCGGCATCCGCGATGAGCACTGACGTGGCGCGCACCAAGGGCGACGTTCTCCTCGAGATCAAAGATCTTCGAATCGATGGTTTCAGCGACGAGCGCTGGCATGAGATCGTCAGGGGCGTCGGTCTCACGCTCAAGCGCGGCGAGGTCTTGGGTCTGATCGGCGAGTCTGGCGCCGGCAAGTCGACCGTCGGCCTCGCCGCCATGGGGTTCGCACGTCCCGGGTGCCGCATCAGTTCTGGGACGGTCAAGTTCGACGGCATCGAGCTCACGGCCCTTGACGATGAGGCGCGGCGAAGGCTTCGCGGCTCGCGTATCGCCTATGTCGCCCAGAGCGCGGCTGCCGCCTTCAATCCAGCGCACTGCATCATCGACCAGACGGTCGAGACCGCGGTCGAGCATCGCATTCTCGATCGCGCCAAGGCGGTATCGGATGCCCGCAACCTCTATGCGCGCCTGCGCCTCCCCAACCCCGACAACATCGGCGAGCGTTATCCGCATCAGGTCTCGGGCGGCCAGCTGCAGCGCGCGATGACCGCGATGGCTATGTCGTGCCGGCCCGACCTCATCATCTTCGACGAGCCCACGACGGCGCTCGACGTCACGACGCAGGTCGAGGTGCTGGCGGCGATGCGCGACATCGTCGAGCAGTTCAATACGGCGGCGATCTACATCACGCATGATCTCGCGGTCGTGGCGCAGATGGCCGACCGCATCATGGTTCTGCGCTACGGCAAGCTCGTCGAGGAAGCGCCGACGCGCGACATGCTGCGCTCACCCGTTGAGGAGTACACGAAAACCTTGTGGGCCGTCCGCAAGCTCGCGAAGCCCGACGTGCCCGGCGACGACGTTCTCCTGCGCATCCATCAAGTGGATGCGAGCTACGGCAATCTCCTCAAGGTTCTCGACAATGTGACCGTGCAGGTGCCGCGCGGACGCACTGTTGCGGTCGTGGGCGAGTCGGGCTCGGGGAAATCGACACTCGCCCGCGCCATCACGGGTCTCCTGCCGCCTACCCGGGGCGAGATCTATTTCGACGGCAAGCCGCTTCCGCGGGCGCTCAAGGAACGCGACAAGGATACGCTCCGCCGCATCCAGATGATCTACCAGTCGGCGGACACGGCGCTCAACCCGCGCCAGCGCGTGCGCGACATCATCGGCCGCCCCCTCGAATTCTATCTCGGCCTCAAGGGAGCTGCGCGCGACCGCCGCGTGGCGGAGCTCCTCGAGCACATCGAGCTCAAGCCCGAGTTCATGAACAGGCTCCCGGGCGAGCTCTCGGGCGGGCAGAAGCAACGCATCTCGATCGCCCGCGCGCTCGCGGCCGAGCCCGATCTCATCATCTGCGACGAGGTCACCTCCGCTCTCGACCAGATCGTGCAGGAGGGCATCCTCAAGCTCCTGCTGCGCCTTCAGGACGAAACGAAGATCTCGTATCTGTTCATAACGCACGATATCGCCACCGTCCGGGCGATCGCCGATGAGATCGTGGTCATGCATCAGGGGCGGGTGGTCCAGCAGGGGCTCAAGAGCCGCGTCCTCTCCCCGCCCCATCCCGCCTATACCGAGCTTCTCCTCTCGTCGGTTCCCGAGATGGACCCCGACTGGCTCACCAATCTCTTGAACAAGCGCTCGGCAAAAGCCGAAGCGACGGTGTGATGTCGTTCTGTTTCCTCCCCCATATTTCGGGGGAGGTGGCCACGAAGTGGCCGGAGGGGGCCTCCATTGCGCCAATGACCGCCCCCTCAGTCGCGCTTTCAGCGCGACAGCTCCCCCGTGGGTGAAGGGGAGCAGGGCTCCCTCAATTCGCGCTTGGCCCGAGGTCCGGGTTCGTCTGGTAGCCGGGGCCGACCACCAAGGGCTTGGACGGCAGCGTCGATTGGTCGACGTCGGTGTGGAATGTGTGCTCGTAGCGAGCGAGTTCCTTGCCGGATGAATCGAGAAGGCGCATCACGGCCTTGTATTCGTGGTCCTTCTCGATGCCGGTCAGGAACGGCGTCTTGAAGCTGTACTGCATCTGGCCTGGCACCACTTTCTCGCTCGTCACGAAAGGCGGCGCGTTTCCCGGCATGTCGAAGCGTGTCTCGATGACGGCACCTTCCGGCAATCGGCGGAGCGGCTTGGCGACGAAGCCGTAAAAGGCCTCGGCATTCCGGTAGTTGAAGATGAAGCCGCCCCCTGCAAAATCGAGATAGGGCGAGGAGGCGTCCTCTCCGCAGGCTGAGAGGGTGATCGCAAAGGCGAGGGCAACGACCTTGAGGCGCATGAGCCAATCCTTAGAGTTCGCTGTCGCGCCTGACAGAGACGCCGAGCAGGCCGTCGGGCTTTACGATGAGCACGAGAACGACGAGCGAGAACACCGCGACGTCGCGGTAGACGATCGGAAAGAACGCCGTCCACGCGGTCTCGAGTCCGGCAAGCACTATGCCGCCCGCGATGGCGCCGCCAAGCGTGCCGAAGCCGCCGAGGATCGAAGCGAACAGGGCTTTGAGCCCGAGCACCAGGCCCATGTAGAAGCTGACTCCTCCATAGGCGACAGCGATGATCCAGCCGGCAACCGCCGCGAAGCCCGAGGCGGCTGCGGCGGTCCACGTCATGACGAGCCGGACGTCGACCCCGCACAGTTCTGCAAGGGCCAGATTCTGCGAGCACGCCCGCCACAGTCGGCCGGCCGGGGTGCGGTTGAGCACGCCATAGAGGAGCGCGATGAGCGCAGCGCTAACCGCGAAAATGATCGCCTGCATCACGGTGAGGCTGACGGGATAGCCGTCGAAATCCATCCGGAAGATCGGCGCGGCATAGATGGGCGCCAGCCACTGCTCGCGGCCGGAGGATTGCAGCCGCATGCTTTCCTCGAGCGCGATCGAGAGCCCGATCGAGGCGATCATGATCGCCTGGCTCGGCGTCTTGACGAGGGGCGCGAAGACTCCGTGGTTGACGGCAATGCCGAGCGCCGCCGTGCCGGCGACCGCCGCCGCAAAAACGAGCCCGAGTGCCAAGCCCGTTTCGGTTCCCGAGATGATCGACAGCAGCATGAGATAGACGGAATAGAAGGCGCCGAAGGTGGCGATATCGCCGAAAGAGAGGACGATGCGGTTGGTGATCGCGTGCAGAAGGGCGTACGAGACAGCGAGCAGCGCGTAGAGCGAGGCGACCATGCCGGCATTGAGGGCCTGCTGGACGCCGTAGCCCGCCTCCCGGATGAAGCTATCGGCAAGCGCGGCCTTCGGCATCAGCCCGAGGAGGGCCAAACCGCCCGCGAGCGTCGAGAGCTTTGACGGCCAAAACCGCATTTGATAGTGAGAATGGCGAAGGGTGAACGATCTGTCAAATGGCCTACTCGCCGCAACCGCACCACTTCCTCAATGCCGTTCCTTGTCTCGATTTCGCGAACACCGTCGTTTGGCGGAGCGAGCCCGCGCGGCGCGAGGACCGGCTTCGAACCGGGAGCGATCTTGCACTATGGGCAAAGGCCGCGAAGCTCCCTCCTCCGCGGCTCAGGATCAATAAAGCCCTCGAGCTCCGCGAGACAATCGACGCATACTTCCGATCGGGAACCCGGTGGCCGGAACTCGTCGCGCGTTATGCGGATGCCCTCGCCGAGCCGGACGCCCGTTTCTCCCGGGCATTGCTCCACTCGGTCCTCGAGCTTGCCTTCTCCCAATCAGCGCAACGGGTAAAAGTCTGCGGGAATTGCGGCTGGCTGTTCCTGGACCGTACGCGCAACGGCAGCAAGCGATGGTGCATGCCGGACGTCTGCGGCAGCCGAACCCGCTCCCGCCGATATTACAGGCGCAAGACCAGAAGCCGCTGACGGTTGCAATGCGCCAGCACCCGGGATAGCCTCTCGCGGGCGAGGTGAGGCGCGTCGCGTGCAGCCAGTCGAGACGAAGGAAGGGTTCGCTCCCTTCCGCGATTATCGGACATGGTACCGGATCACGGGCGACCTTGGGGCCCGCAAGGCTCCGGTCGTCGTCCTGCACGGCGGACCAGGCGCCGCCCACAACTATGTTGACGCCTACAAGCTCCTGGCCAATCAGGGCCGGGGCGTCATCCACTATGACCAGCTCGGCTGCGGCAACTCGACCCTCCTGCCCGACAAGGGCGCGGACTTCTGGACGCCCGAGCTGTTCATCACCGAGCTCAACAACCTTATCGACACGCTCGGCATCCGTTCGCGGTATCATGTCCTCGGACAATCCTGGGGC
>JBJMRA010000086.1:0-6417 GCA_045802365.1 Hyphomicrobiales bacterium
CTGAAAGAGAGGGGAAGTATCCCGGGGTTCCGCGCCTGACCGGAGCCTAAAGCCGATGACGCACGCCTAAACTTCTCCCCGCTCTTTGACATCGTAGATGTGTGTGTCTCTCGGGGCTAATTCCGCGCTTTGTCGACGAGCTTGTTCTTGGCGATCCACGGCATCATGGCGCGGAGCTTCTCGCCGACCGCCTCGATCGGATGCGCGTCGTTGACCCGCCGGGTCGCCTTGAAGCGCGGCTGGCCCGCCTTGCATTCCTGAATCCACTCGGATGTGAACCTGCCGGCTTGGATGTCTTTGAGAATCGCGCGCATCTCCTTGCGCGTCTCGTCCGTGATGATGCGCGGGCCCGAAACGTACTCGCCGAACTCGGCCGTGTTGGAGATCGAGTAGTTCATGTTCGCGATCCCGCCCTCGTAGATGAGATCGACGATGAGCTTCACCTCGTGCAGGCACTCGAAATAGGCCATCTCGGGGGCGTAGCCCGCCTCGATCAGCGTCTCGTAGCCTGCCCGGATGAGCTCGACCAAGCCGCCGCAGAGCACGACTTGCTCGCCGAAGAGATCGGTCTCGCACTCTTCCTTGAACGTCGTCTCGATGATCCCGGACCGTCCGCCGCCGATCGCGCTTGCATAGGAGAGCGCCAGATCGTGCGCATTGCCGGACGCATCTTGGTGGATCGCGATCAGGCACGGCACGCCGCCGCCGCGTTGGTATTCGCTCCTAACTGTATGTCCAGGTCCCTTTGGAGCGATCATGACGACGTCGAGCGTCCTCTTGGGCTCGATCAGGTTGAAGTGCACGTTGAGCCCGTGCGCGAAGGCGATCGCCGCGCCATCGCGGATGTTGGGCGCGATCTCGTCGCGCCAGATGTCGGCCTGAAGCTCGTCGGGGGTCGCCATCATCATGAGATCCGCCCACTTGGCCGCATCGGGGACGGTCATGACCTTGAGCCCGTCGGCTTCGGCCTTCTTCGCCGTCGCCGATCCGGGGCGGAGCGCGACGGAGACATTTTTCGCGCCCGAGTCGTGGAGATTGAGCGCGTGGGCCCGGCCCTGGCTGCCATACCCGACGATGCAGACCTTCTTGCCCTTGATCAGATTGACGTCGGCATCGCGATCATAATAGACGCGCATGAATACCCCTCGATAATGGATGTCCGGCGCGCCGGACCGCGGCGCACAATAAGCCCCGGTCACTCAAAGGCAAGCCTGCGCGGGTCAGACCGGTCATGCTTTTCGGACAGGGAGGGGATGGCTCACGCCGCATCGCCCGCATGCCACAGGAGCCGCAGCCCCACCGCCCCGAGGAAGAGCCCGACCGCGCGGTCGATCCCGCTCTTCGCGCGGAGGTAACCGCGCCGGACGGGCTCGGCCCCGAAGAACAGGGCGACGAGGCTGTACCACACGATTTCGTTGATGGTCACGATGGCAATGAGCGCGACGATCATCCACGGCGGGACCTCGCGCGGAAGCATCGCGATGAAGATCGAGCCGAAGAACACCGCCACCTTGGGGTTCGATATCTGGATGAGCAGGCCCTGAAGGAGCGGGCTTCGCCCCCTCGCCTCCCCCGCCTTAATATCCAGGTCGAAGCGGTCTTTCGCGTGACGGAAGATCTGGATAGCGATCCACAACAGGAACAGCGCCCCTCCGATCTTCATGGCAAGGAACACCCAGTGGAATTGCGCGAACACGTAGCTCAAGCCGAAGAGCGCCGCCGAAGACCAGATGATGGTGCCCGCTCCGAGCCCGAGCGCTACCTGAAGGCCCTCCGCCCGCGAGCCGGCGACCGCGGTGCGCGCTGTCACAAGGAAGCTCGGACCCGGACTGATGACCGCGAGCAGCTGCACGAGGCCGATCGTGGCGAGCGTGAGGAGGCTCGCGCTCACGAGAGATCTCCGCAAGCGATCCGGAACAGCCGCACCGTCTCGGCCATGCCGAACTCGAGCGCGTCGCCGATAAGGGCATGGCCGATCGACACCTCCAAAATCGACGGGAGCGCCTCGATCAAGGAAGGCAGGTTCTCGCGGGTGAGGTCGTGCCCCGCATTGAGCCCGACCCGCGCCGCTGAGGCCGCTTCGCCGGTGGCGAGAACGCGCGCAAACTCTCGTTGCCTCGTTTCGGCGTCGAATGCGCCCCCATACGGTCCAGTGTAGATTTCAACCCGGTCGGCGCCCACTTCCCTTGCGAGGAACGGAAGATCGGGATCGGGATCGATGAACAGCGAAACGCGCATTCCTCCCGATTTCAGTCTCGCGATCACGTCCGTGAGAAAGCCCCGGTGAGCGTCGATATTCCATCCGTGGTCCGAGGTGACCTGCCGGATGTCGTCGGGAACGAGCGTCACCTGGTCGGGTGCTGTGTTCTCGACCAGGCTGACGAAGTTGGCGTCCGGATTTCCTTCGATGTTGTACTCGGCTTGCGGAAACTCGTTGCGGATAAGATCGGCGAGGACGGGCACGTCGCTTTTGCGGATATGCCGCTCATCGGGCCGGGGATGGACGGTGAGGCCGTAGGCGCCCGCAGCAAGGGCGATGCGGCCGAGGTGCTCGACGCTCGGCCAAGGCAGCTTCCGGCGGTTGCGCAGGAACGCGATGGCGTTCACGTTAACAGAGAGTTTCGCGGTCATTGCCCACCATCGCCTGAAAGCGAAAGGCGCTTCAAGCCTTCGATCAATGCGTCGAAGGGTTCGAGCCCGGTCTCCTTGACGACCTCCCGCAACCAGCTCAAGTGCACGAGCTTTACTTGCACCGGCATGCGGGTGAGACCGAGTTCGCGGGCGGCCGCGGTGCGGTGGAATCCACCGCGATAGCGCAAAAGCCGGCCGTTTGGGCCGACGGCAACGCCGGCATCGGCTTCCACCCGCTCGAGGAACGCGGCATTGGGGGTCGGGCGGCTTGCCCCGATGCGGGCGAGATCCGATCGACGCACCACCCCGTGCGCCTTGATGCTTTCGATCAGCGCGAGGTGATGCCGGCAGTAGGCGTCGATATCGGCTGGTGACCGGAACAGCACGCCATTCCTGTGGAACGCTCCCTGCTTGCTGAGCCGGCGGGACAAGGTTTCGAAAAGTCTGGTCGAACGATGGTTGCCTTGGCAGGCGATGAGCTCGCGCGCTTCTGCATCGAGTTGCGAGTCCTCGACCCTGCGCCGCAAGCGTGCGAGCGACCCATCGACCACGAAGTAGTCGCGAGGCGTTTCGACTTTCTCCTCCGACTTCGCTTCGGAGACGAGCCAGTGGCGCATCGTTTGCGGATTGGCCTCGATGAGCAGAGCCTCTCCGAGCACCCGCTCGGCAAGCGGAAACGGAATGGCGTAGCGAAGGCCGGCCGCGGGCGCTTGCTCGAGCGCGGCTGCGAGCCCCCTTCGGAAACGGTCGCGGGCGCCCGGAAGGCGCGCAGTGAAAGTCGACAGCAGGCGATCGGGCAACCCGCGCCAGCGCTTCTCCTCGGGCTTGAGGCCCTGGAACTTCATCGATGGAACGTCAGATGCGCATTGCCTCCGGGCCGCGCGCGATTGCCGCGACACCGGTCCGGGCAACCTCGACGAGACCCAAGGGGATCATCAGCGTGATGAACTGCTCGACCTTGTCGGTCTTCCCGGTGAGCTCGAAGATGAAGCTTTCCGTGGTGGCGTCGATCACCCGCGCGCGGAACGCATCGGCGAGCCTCAGCGCCTCGACCCGCTTCTCGCCGAGGCCTGCGACCTTCACCATCGCGAGTTCGCGGGCGATGGAATTGCCCTGTACTGTCAAATCGGCCACCGAATGCACCGGCACCATGCGCTCGAGCTGGTGGCGGATCTGTTCGATCACGTTGGGCGTGCCGGTGGTGACGATGGTGATGCGTGACACATGCGACTGGTGCTCGGTTTCGGAGACGGTAAGCGACTCGATGTTGTAGCCGCGGCCGGAGAAGAGCCCGATCACGCGCGCGAGGACGCCCGGCTCGTTGTCGACAACGACGCAAAGCGTGTGTGTCTCTTCTTTGTCGCGGCGAGGGTCGAGAAAGTAGGCCGAGGCAGGCTGTGTTGGAAGGTTCGAATTCATGTTCATCGCCTGCTCCTCTAGACCAGTACCTTGCCTTCTTCGCCGATCGCGGCCTCGATCTCCGCGTCCGGGACGTCCTCGCCGAGCAGCATCTCGTGATGCGCCTTGCCCGACGGGATCATCGGGAAGCAGTTGGCGAGGCTCGCCACGCGGCAGTCGAAGATGACTGGACGGTCGACGCTGACCATGTCCTTAATCGCATCATCGAGTTCTGCCGGTTTCTCGGCACGCATGCCGACCGCGCCATAGGCTTCCGCGAGCTTCACGAAATCGGGTAGCGAGTCCATGTAGCTTTCCGACAGCCGGTTGCCATGAAGCAGCTGTTGCCACTGGCGGACCATGCCCATGTACTGATTATTGAGGATGAAGATCTTGACCGGCAGGCGGTACTGCACGGCGGTCGAGATCTCCTGCATCGTCATGAGCACCGACGCATCTCCGGCGATGTCGATGACGAGCGACTTCGGATGCGCCATCTGCACCCCGATCGTGGCGGGGAGGCCATAGCCCATGGTGCCGAGCCCTCCCGATGTCATCCAGCGGTTCGGTTCCTCGAACTTGTAGAACTGGGCGGCCCACATCTGATGCTGGCCGACTTCGGTCGTGATATAAGTGTCCTTATCGCGGGTTAGCGCATAGAGCCGCTCGATCGCGTATTGCGGCATGATCACCTCGCGCCGCCGCTTGTAACGCAGGCAGTCGCGCCCCTTCCAGCCGTCGATCTGCTTCCACCATTGCGCGAGCGCCCCTTTGTCGGGTCTGGCGCGGCTCTCCTTCCAGAGGCGGATCATCTCCTCAAGAACATGTGCGCAATCGCCGATCACCGGGATATCCACACGGATGTTCTTGTTGATGGAGGAGGGATCGATATCGACGTGGATCTTGCGCGAGCCCGGCGAGAAGGCGTCGGTGCGGCCGGTGATGCGGTCATCGAAGCGCGCCCCGACGTTGATCATGACGTCGCAGTCGTGCATCGCCATGTTGGCCTCATAAGTGCCGTGCATGCCGAGCATCCCGATCCACTGCTTGCCGGAAGCCGGATAAGCGCCAAGCCCCATGAGGGTCGAGGTGATGGGGAATCCGGTGAGGCCGACGAATTCGCGCAGAAGCTCCGACGCGCGCCTTCCCGAATTGATGACGCCGCCGCCCGTGTAGAAGACCGGACGCTTCGCACGCGCGATGAGCTCGATCGCAGCCGCGACGGCTTTCTGATCCGGTTTGACCTTCGGACGGTAGGTGCGGTGCTGGATATTGCCCGGGCCAATGTACTTGCCGCGCGCGAACTGGACGTCTTTGGGGATATCGACAACGACCGGACCGGGTCGGCCGGTAGTGGCGACATAGAAAGCCTCGTGCAACACGCGCGCGAGATCATCGACGTTCTTCACGAGATAATTGTGCTTGGTGCACGGCCGTGTGATCCCGACGGTGTCGCACTCCTGGAAGGCGTCATTGCCGATGAGATGGGTCGGGACCTGCCCGGTGATGCACACGAGCGGAATGGAGTCCATGAGAGCATCGGTGAGCCCCGTCACCGCATTGGTCGCCCCGGGGCCGGATGTGACGAGCACGACGCCGGGTTTCCCCGTCGAGCGCGCGTAGCCCTCGGCGGCGTGGGCCGCCCCCTGCTCGTGGCGGACGAGAACGTGCTTGACCTTCTCCTGCTGAAAGATCTCATCGTAGATCGGGAGTACGGCGCCGCCCGGATAGCCGAACATCACCTCGACACCCTGATCGGCGAGGGCTCTCAGCACCATTTCGGCGCCGGTCAATTCTTCGGTGTCGTCTCGAGCCATGGCTCCTCTCCTGGATCCGATCCGCAAGCAATAAAAAAGGCCCCCGAAGGAGCCCATCGCGCACCACCCAGAGTCGCAGCAGCCTAGACTGCCCCGGCGGTGCGCGTTCCTACTACGAGAATGGAAGATGCGATCATGCGCGGCCTTTTACGGCCGAAGCCAACGGACGTCAAGCGTTCTTCACTGGAACAGGTGCGGGTTCGGCGGCGGGTAACTTGGGTCGGTCTTGCCGACAACAGTGGTGTTGTCCGCCATTTGCTGCGGCGCCCTCTCATTCCACCCCCCATGCCAGAAGATCACGGCGAGGGTGAACAGGAAGCCCAAGATGGCGGCAATCCACGCCCCGACATCCTCGCTCGCCGGTTGCACCGGGCGCAAGCCATGATTATCGTAAGGGTGGCGCGGGCGGATGCGGCTCATGGCAGCAAAATAACGGCCAGATCCGAGGCGAGTTCCCCGCACAATAGAGGCTTGTTCCAAAAAAAGACCCCGGTCCAATGGGAGCGTGAACCGGGGGTTCGGCAGCGGACAGACCGGGGGCATTGGTTTTCAACCCGCGCCGATCACGGCA
>JBJMRA010000087.1:0-7591 GCA_045802365.1 Hyphomicrobiales bacterium
ATCACCGAGCCCGTCATCGCCAAGGTCGAAGCGGACGCCCAGGCGATCATCTACATCACGTTCCGATCCGACCGGATGAGCGCGATCGAGCTCACCGACTATATCGACCGCTACATCGTCGACCGCTTCAAGAACCTGACGGGCGTGGCGGACGTATCGATTTTCGGAGAGCGGCGCTACGCCATGCGCATCTGGATCGATCGCGACCGGCTGGCGGGCTACGGTCTTACCGTCCAGGACGTCGAGGACGCGCTCCGCGCCCAGAACGCGGACATTCCCGCGGGCCGCATCGAAAGTAGCGAGCGCGAGTTCACGGTTCTCTCGCGAACCTCGCTGTCGACACCTGTCGAGTTCGAGAACATCGTGCTCAAGAGCGCAGGCGGACTACAAGTGAAGCTCGGCGACATCGCCCGCATCGAGCTCGGCACCGAGGAGCAGCGTCGAATCGGGCGCTACATGGGTCAGGTGGCGATCACCGCGGGCATCATCAAGCAGGCCGTCGCCAATCCGCTCGAAGTCTCAGACGCGGTGCGCGAAGCGATGCCGCGGATTATCGAATCGCTTCCGGAAGGGGTGACGGGCGAGATCGGCTATGACAGCACGCGTTTCATCCAGAGCTCGATTGATGCGGTGTTCACGACGATCTTCGAGGCGGTGGCGCTCGTCGTCCTGATCATCATCTTTTTCCTGCATTCGTTCCGCGCCGCCGTGATTCCGATCGTGACGATCCCGATCTCGCTCGTCACCGCCATGGCGCTGATGTTCGCCGCCGGGCTCTCCATCAACACGCTGACGCTGCTCGCGATGGTGCTGGCGATCGGACTTGTCGTCGACGACGCGATCGTCGTCTTGGAGAACATCTTCCGCCACATCGAGGAAGGGATGAAGCCGTTCGAAGCGGCGATCAAAGGCATGCGCGAGATCGGATTCGCGATCGTCGCGATGACCTTGACGCTTGCGGCCGTCTATGCGCCGGTCGCCTTCACGCCGGGTTCGACGGGGCGGCTTTTCCTCGAATTCGCGCTGACGCTCGCGGGGGCCGTGCTCATCTCAGGCTTCGTCGCGCTAACCCTGACCCCCATGATGTGTTCGCGCTTCCTCAAGCACGACGCGCGGCCCAATTTCATGTCCCGCTTCATCGAAACGGTCCTGGGCGCGGTCGAGCGCGGATACCGCGCCATGGTCCGATTTTCCTTGAAATTAGGTTATGTGGTGATCGGACTCGCGCTGATTGTCGCCGGCGCCGGCGGTTACCTCTTTACCCAGCTTCATGCCGAACTGACGCCTCCCGAGGATCGCGGGGTCATGATCCTCTCGGGACAGGCTCCCGAAGGCTCGACCCTCGCCTTCACCGATCGCTATGCCAAACAGGTGGAATCAATCCTCGCCAAGACCCCCGAAGTCGCGAGATATCTCGTCAATGTGGGGCAACCGGAAGTGAGCCAGTTCTTCGCGATCGGCCGGCTCAAGGATTGGAGCGAGCGCGAAGCCTCCCAGCAGCAGGTCGCGGCGAAGCTCCAGCCCGAATTCCGCAAGATAGCGGGCGTTCAGACGTCTGCCCGGTCGCTCGGCGGGTTCGGCCGAAGAGGCGGCGGTCGAGCGGTCGAGTTCGTGATCCAGAGCTCCGGGACTTACGAGGATCTCGAACGCTATGGCGATCAGATGGTCGAGCGTCTGTCGCAGAACCCGGGCCTCACGGACGTCGATTCCGATCTCGAACTCAACAAGCCGCAGGTCGATGTGGCGATAGACCGCGACCGCGTTGCCGATCTCAAGCTCGACGTCTCGGTGATCGGGCGTACGCTCGAGACCATGCTCGGCGGCCGCCAGGTGACGCGCTTTGAGATCGGCGGTGAGCAATACGATGTCGAAGTGCAGCTCAACGCATCCGACCGCGCCTCGCCCGAGACGTTGTCGCGCATCTTCGTGCGCACGCCGTCAGGCGAAATGGTGCAACTTTCCAACGTCGTATCGCTCAAGGAGACGGTCGCCCCCAAGGATCTTCGCCGGTTCAACCAGCTGCGCTCGGTGACGATCTCGGCCAACCTCGCGCCCGGCTATACGTTGAGCCAAGCGCTCGTGGCCGTGAATGAGGCGGCGGCGCAGATCCTGCCCGGCGAGATGATGACCGACCTTACCGGCCAGAGCCGTGAATATCGGGACGCGAGCAGCAATCTCGCCTTCATCTTCGTCTTGGCGCTCGCATTCATCTATCTCGTGCTCTCCGCACAATTCGAGAGTTTCCGCGATCCGCTGATCATCATGCTGACGGTCCCCCTGTCGATGACAGGAGCGCTTGCTGCGCTCTATTTGACGGGCGGGACCATCAACATTTACTCGCAGATCGGCTTGGTGACGCTCGTCGGGCTCATCACCAAGCACGGCATTTTGATCGTCGATTTCGCCAACCGCCTTCAGGAGGAGGGCATGAGGCGCGCGGATGCCGTGATCGAAGCCGCAACGCTGAGACTACGCCCGATCCTCATGACGACCGCCGCTATGGTGCTCGGCGCCGTACCGCTGGCGCTCGCCCATGGCGCCGGCGCTGAAAGCCGCCAGCAGATCGGCTGGGTAATCGTCGGCGGCATGATCGTCGGAACGCTGCTCACGCTGTTCGTGGTTCCAGCCGTCTACAGCCTCTTCGGACGCCGGCAGGTTCCTCAGCCGGCGCCAGTGCCGGTCCCCGCGGAATGATTTTTCTCCTTCTCTGTCATCCCCGCATCGGCTGAGGGCAAGCCCGGCAATGACAAAGGGAGACTTAGCCGGGCTCGAGCACCATGCGTCCGAGCACGTTGCCGGTTCGAAGCTTCGCAAGAGCTTCGTTGACGTTTGTGAGCGGCGCTCGGTCGGTGACGATCGATCGAATGCGGCCCTGGGCGAAGAGGTCGAGCGCGGCGGCGAGATCGCGCCTTGATCCGGCGCGCGAGCCGAGGATCTCGATTTCGTTTTGGGCGAGCCGCTTTCCGCTGAGCGAGAACACATCGGGCGTATACCCGACCACCACGATACGGCCGCCGGGCGAAACTGCATCCAACGCAACGGCGATGCTCTCCTCTGTTCCGACAATGTCGAGCACGCAATCGACCTTTAAGGCGCCGACGGCGGCCGCCTCAGCTCCGAGCTCGCGGGCCCAGGCACGCTTCTCCTCCGTCTTGTCGAGCGCGATGACTCGTGCGCCGGCGAGCTCGGCATATTGGACGGCGAAGGAGCCTACTCCGCCGACCCCGATCACCAGGACGTTTTCGCCGAGCGTTATGCGCGCCCGCCTTACCGCGTGAAAGGCAGTGAGGCCCGCATCGCAGTGAACCGCGGCGTCATGGAACGCCACTCCCTCGGGGATCGGCACGAGCTGGTGTGCGGGGAGCGCCAGGCGCTCCGCATAGCCTCCAGGATGTCCTTTCACGCCGATCACTCCCGTCATTTCGGGGCAGAGCTGCTCGCGCTCGCTTCCAAACCATCGGCTCTCAGGCGGGATAAGAAAAATGTACGGAATCACGCGGTCGCCGGGGCGAATGCTCGTGACACCCTCCCCGAGCGACTCGACAACGCCCGCCGGCTCATGTCCCATGACGAACGGAAGCTCGGGCGTGTACCCAAAGCCGTCGAGCAGCTTGAGGTCGGTGCCGTCGATCCCGCACGCCATCACCCGGATGACGGCTTCGCCCGGCCCGGGACGCGGGTCGTCGACCTCTTCGATGGTCAGCGGTGAGCCAAAAGCGCGAAGAAAGGCCGCCTTCACCGGGCGCCCATCAATGCATCCCGTTACGGGGGATCTGCGCCATCTTGCGGGCCTCTTCGGGTGAGGCGATCTCCCGGCCGAGATCATGCGCGATCCGCACGATTTTTTCCACGAGATCGGCGTTCGAGCGCGCGTATTCGCCGGGCGCGATGAACGGATTGTCCTCCATGCCGATCCTGACATGGCCGCCGAGATTGATGGCCGTGCTCAGCACCTTCCACTGATCGACCGGGTCCATGACCGACGTGTTCCAGATGAAATCGGGCGGGCAGTGATCGGCCATGTAGGTCATCGCCTGCACCGTCGGGGGCGTCCAGCAGCCGCCTTTCCAGCCGAGGAAGAACGTTACCCACACCGGTCCTTTCAGATGACCCTTTTCCATCATCCGCATCGCATTCCACACGCCGCCATAGTGGAACGCCTCGACTTCGATCTTTGTGCCGATGCGGCTGGTGAGCTCGCAGTACTCGCGGAGCTCGTCGCGGTCGTGGATCGCGTAAAGCTCGACGGGATTGCGGCCCGGCTCGTAGTCGAAGCACTCGTCATGGGCATTGAAGCAGGTCGAGACCATGTCGGGATGCTGGTCCTCGAGCAGCACCTTGCGCTGCGGGAAGCGGCCGTTGGCGATGCCGTACTGGATGATCGCGTCGCAACGTCCGAGAATGCCGTCGCGCAGCCGCCGCCATCCGGGAATGTCGAGATCGGAGAGCTTTGTCCCGTCGGGCCTGATCTTTTCGTCGACGGTATAAGGACCGTGCAGGTGGCAGATCGAGGCGCCGGCATTGACCGAGCGGACATACTCCTGCGCGACCGCATCCCATCCCTTGGGCGTCGGATTGGACGGGTTGCTCGGATAAGACATCGTCGAGTCGCAGGTGACGGTGATGATGAGCTTGTCCAATGGTCTTCTCCTCGACTTATGTGTTCGTCCGAGCGAGCGTTTGCGGCAGGGGAACTCGAGCTCTTTCGGCTGCATCCCTGACCGCGGCCCAGGTCACGGCATCGACCCGGATGGGGCCGGCGCGCTTCGCTGCGGCGCGCTCGCGGTCGCCGGGCATGAGCACCGGTTTGTCCGGCCCGAGCGGCGGCGATGAGCGCATGTGACGCGACAGGCCGCGCGCGAGTTCGGCAAATCCATCTTCAGGCGAGATCGCGATGATGGCCATGTCGGTGCCTTTGCGCGCCTGATCGTCGACTCGATCGCCGTTGAGGAGAGTGGTGAGCACTTCGACCAGGAGTGCGAGCGCAGTGCCGCGGTAGCCGAGCGCGCCGCCGAGCGGCTGGATCGCTCCCTTCCGCACGCCGTAAAGCACGTTCGGGTCGCGTGTCGGCCGGCCGTCCGCATCGCGCAGATAGCCCTCCGGCGCTTCGACGCCACGGTCGCGCGTCACGCGAATGACGCCCTCGGGAGCAGCCGCGGTCGAGAAATCCGCAACCACCGGCGCATCGCCCTCGACCGGCCATCCGGTCGCGATGGGATTGGTCGAGATGCGGCCGTCGCGGCCGCCGAAGGCCGCGACCCAATGGCCGGAGGGTGCGCCGTTGCATACCGCCAAGCCGATGAGGCCGGCCCGCGCCAATGCATCCGGGTAAGCCCCGATCCGGCCGGTGTGGCCAAGATGACGGCCGTTCGCCATGGCGATGCCGGTGTCGCGTGCGAGCGGGACCAGGGCATCGACCATACGCATTCCGACCACCTGGCCAAAGCCTCGCTGCCCGTCCACAGCGAGCCGCGAGGGATGCGTCCGATGAATGTCGGGCTCCGCTGCCGGCGCGATGATCCCCGCCTCGATCTCGGCCAGGTATTGGGGAATGCGCATGACGCCATGCGAGTCGAGGCCCATTTCGCTCGACTCGATGAGATGATCCATCACGATGCGAGCGTGATCGGCGGGAGCCCCGGCATGCTCGAGAAGGGCCATCCCGAGAGCGCACATCTCATTCGGCACGACATAGCGGGGCTCAGGTTGCGGTTTGCCGGACATCGTCAGGCACGCGCGAGGTTCGCCCAATGGCGCTCGACAAAGCCACGGTAGACGGGCATCCGCTCGCGGACTGCCTGGCGCGGACCCGGCCAGCCGAAGAGGTCCCAGCTCAGCGCGAGCGGCCGACCGGCGAGCCTCGCGCCAATGGCATCGAGATCGAGCACGCCTTCGCCCGGCGGGAAATGCAGCTCGGAGGTCTTGGCGTCGGTATCGGAATAATGCACGTGGTTGACGGCTTCGAGCACGTCATCGCTGATGTAAGTTAGGATGTCGCGCCCGAGCGCCACGCCGAAATGACAGAAGTCGAAGCAGAGTCCCGCTCCAACCGAGCGAAGGGCCGACGCGAGCTCCGGCAGCGCGCGGTGCTTGAGCCCGAACGTGAACGGATGAAGCTCGCACGAGATGGACGGCGGACTGCCGAGCCTGCTTCGCGTGACCGCGCCTTCGATCACCCGAACAAGCGTGCGGCAAGCCTCGCGGATGTCCTCGCGCGAGTCGACCCGTCCCTCCCAAATGAGGACGCGCGGGGAGGCCATGGCGGCTGCCCATCTGAGATGTTTCGCCAGTCCTTCGATCGTGGCCTCGAGCGCCTGAGCGCCGCCGAATGGGTCGAAGCTTGGATCGCCGACCACGTTGAGCGTCGAAACCACGAGCCCGGTTTTGCGCAGCACCTCGCCCGCCGCGGCGGCATGAGCCTCGAACACGGGAACGCCAGCCAGGCCAGGGCCGAGCTGGCTCCCATGAATTTCCATCGCGTCGAAGCCGAGCTCCTTGCAGGTCGTGGCCGCGGTTTCGATATCGTCGCGCCCGGCGATCAGCGACATGCCGATGAGCTTGCCGTGATCGGACTGGGCCGTGATCACCGCTGCGATCCTGCGAGGCGTTGCGTGACCTCAAGCAGGCGTTCCCCCATTTGCGACGCTCGCTCGTCACCGATTCGGCTCGTCGGGCCCGAAAGGCCGATAGCGCCGACGAGCGATCCTCCGATCCGCGCGGGAACGGCAAGGCATGTGACGCCCTCCGCCGTTTCGTCGCGGTCGATCGCGTAGCCCCGCTTTCGCGTCTCTTCGAGGCGCTCGCGGAGCTCCATCGGTCCGCGGGCGGCGAGGGGCGTGCCTCCCTGATAGGTGAGAAGTGCGAGCTCGCCGTCCAGCGATCGTGAATCGAGCGCAGAAAGATAGGCCTTGCCGAGAGCCGAGCAGTGCATTGGACGTGCCGTTCCAAGCCGCTCCCGCACCATGATGACGTGGACGGACGGGAAGAACGCCAGATAGACCATCGTTCCGTTGGCCGGCACGCCCATGATCGAGGCCTCCCCAAACTCATCGCGAAGCGACATCAGGATCGGGTCGACGACCATGCTCCAGTCGAGATGGTCACCTTGCGATGAGACGAATCGGTAGAAGCGCGCGGGCGCCAGCCCATAGGTCTTGGTTTCGGGATCGCGGACGACGTAGCCCAGCGTTTCGATCTCGCTCATGAGGCGCAGCGCCGTGCTGCGGTTGACGCCGAGAACCTGGGCTAGTCCGGCTGCGGTCTGCGGACCGGAAACGAGCGCCTCGAGAGCCTGGAAGGCGCGCTGAATATGGCTGCCCGAGGCAATCGGCACCGGTTGTTCAACGGCAACGTCGATCCGCAATGGCTTCGCGATCATGTGACCAACTGTAGTCGAGCTCACCATCTCGCGCAACAGCGTTGCGCATCTTGCGACAGTTCTTGACTCACCGCCGAAAGTCGCGTTACCGTTCCCCTACTGAGTTGCGTGTTTCGCAACATCTACGAGGCCCACTTGCGGCCCGTCCAAAGGGAGGAGGAAGCAGTGCAAAGGAAACAACGCGGATTTATCGGCTTTGCGGTTGGGGCGCTC
>JBJMRA010000088.1:0-11455 GCA_045802365.1 Hyphomicrobiales bacterium
AGACGCTCGAAATGGGCCTCGCCCGCACCGAGGTCCGGAGAGTACCAGACGAGATGATCGACCCGCATGTGCCGATTTCAGTCATTCCGGCGAAAGCCGGAACCCATTTGTCCGCGCGATCGGTGTATGATCTCTGATCTCGATAAACGAGACATACCCGTAGCGATCGACGCTGGGTCCCGGCTTGCGCCCGGCCTTTGGCCGAGCTTGCCGGGATGACGCGATTTTTGAGTGATCCATTTGTTGGGCGGCCGATCAACCGTGCTTAGTGGTCGAGGCCGGCCCAGACCTTCTGCTTCACGAGATAGAAAAGGACGGCGAGAAGGGCGAGATAGATGATGACCGTGAAGCCGGCGCCCTTCCGCTCCTCCATCTTGGGCTCGGCCACCCAAGCGAGGAACGCCGAGACATCCCGCGCCATATCGGCGACCTTGTTTGGGGCGCCGTCGTCGAACGTGACCTGTCCGTCGGAGAGCGGCGGCGGCATGCCAATCCAGGGGCCGGCGGCGAAGTAAGGATTGTAGTATTTGCCCTCCGGCTGTCCCTTCGCGAGGTCGGCCGACGGCTGCTCGTATCCGGTCAGCACCGAATAGACGTATTGCGGCCCGCCGATCCCGTTCAAGAACTGGTTGAACGTCCCGTACCAACCGGCCCTCGCCTTGGTGATGAGCGAAAGGTCTGGCGGCAGCGATCCACCGTTCGCAGCACGCGCCGCCTGCTCGTTCGCGAAGGGTGCCGGGAAGCGATCTGACGGGAGGCCGGGGCGGGTGAACATATTGCCGCTCTCGTCGGGCCCGTCCTGGACGTTGAAGCTCGCGGCGAGGGTCTTGACCTGCTCTTCTGTGAAGCCTGGCCCACCCGGCTGGCTCAGGTTGCGAAAGTACATGAGATTCATCGAGTGACAGTTCGAGCAGACTTCCTTGTAGACCTTGTAGCCGCGCTGAATCTCGGCCTTGTCGAAGACCCCGAACGGTCCTTCGAAGGAGTAGGAGATGTCCTTGGCCGGGCGTTGGGTCGTTTCCTGGGCGGAGGCCGAACACGCCAACAGGGCGAGCGCACCCGCGATCGCCAATGACTTGAGCATCTTCATGTGCGCCTCTCGCGGGATCATTCGGCGGGCTGGAGCGACTGGGTAGGCTCGGTCGGCTTCTTCTTGGCGAGAACCGATTCGGTGATCGAAACAGGCAAGGGCTTCGGCGTCTCGACAAGCCCGAGCAAAGGCAGGATCACCAGGAAGTGGACGAAGTAATAGATCGTCCCGAGTAGGGCGAGCGTCACATAGATGCCCTCTGCCGGCTTCGACCCGAGATAGCCGAGCAAGATCGTATCGGCGACAAGCAGCCAGAAGAATTGTCTATAGAGCGGCCTGAAGGTCGCCGAGCGCACCTTCGAGGTATCGAGCCATGGCAGGGCGAAGAGGATGAAGATCGAGCCGAACATCGCGAGGACGCCCAGGAGCTTGGCGCTGATCGGGCCGATGTTGAAGGTGATCGACCGCAAGATGGCGTAGAAGGGCAGGAAATACCACTCGGGAACGATGTGGGTCGGAGTCTTGAGTGGATTGGCCATCTCGGAGTTGATGGCATCCCCGAGATAGCCCGGAAGATAAAACACGAACACCGCGAACACGATGAGGAAGACGAGAATCCCGAAGCCGTCCTTGATCGTATAGTAGGGATGGAACGGCACGGTGTCCTGGCCGGACTTGACGCTGACGCCGACCGGATTGTTGTTCCCGGGGACGTGCAGCGCCCAGATGTGCAGCCCAACCAACGCCGCGATGACGAACGGCAAGAGGTAGTGCAGTGCATAGAACCGGTTGAGGGTCGGACCGCCGACCGAGTAGCCGCCCCACAGCCAGGTCGTGATCGTGTCGCCGAAGAAGGGAATCGCTGAGAAGAGATTGGTGATGACCTTGGCGCCCCAGAAGCTCATCTGTCCCCATGGCAGGACGTATCCCATGAAGGCCGTCGCCATCATGACGAGCAGGATGAGCAGGCCGATCATCCACAGCACCTCGCGCGGCGCCTTGTATGATCCGTAATACAGTCCGCGGAAGATGTGGATGTAAACGGCGACGAAGAAGAACGATGCGCCGGTCGCATGCATGTAGCGGAGGAGCCAGCCATAGTTCACGTCGCGCATGATGTGCTCGACGGAGTCGAACGCGAGATCGACCTGGGCCGTGTAGTGCATGGCGAGCACGATCCCGGTCACGAGCTGGATCGTCAGCATGACCATGAGGATGGCGCCGAACGTCCACCAGTAGTTCAGGTTGCGCGGGGTCGGGTAGTCGAGCGCCTGACCATAGACGAGGTCCATGATCGGAAGCCGCTCATGAAACCATCTGCCGAAGGCGGTCTTGGGCTGGTACGTCGAATGCCCGGCCATGGGCTGTCCTCTCAACCGATGCGGATCTTGGTGTCGGAGATGTATTCGTACTTGGGCACGGCCAGGTTCTGAGGCGCGGGACCCCCGCGAATGCGTCCGGCGGTGTCGTATTGCGAGCCGTGGCAGGGACAGAACCAGCCGCCATACAGCCCGGCCTCGCCGATCGGCACGCAGCCGAGGTGGGTGCACACCCCCACTTGAATTAGATACTGTTCCTTGCCGCCGACCACGCGATTCTCATCAGTCGCAGGCGCGTTGTCCTTGAGATTGGCATTGCGGGCGACGGGATCGACGAGCTGGTCGAGAGGCACGGCCTTGGCTTCGTCGATTTCCTTCTTGGTGCGGTGGCGGACGAACACGGGATTGCCCCGCCACTTGATCGTGACGCTCTGGCCCTCGGCAATCGGCGCCAAGTCCAGCTCGACGGTCGCGAGCGCCAGGACCGAAGCATCGGGGTTCATCTGGTCGATGAAGGGCCAGATTGCGAGAGCGGCGCCGACCGCTCCGACGGCACCGGTCGCGATGTAAAGGAAGTCGCGCCGGTTCGTGGTTGGCGCATGGTCCACGGTAGACACTGAAAACACCCCTGGATTTCGTGCGGGCGCCCTTGTGGCATCGGGGTTTAGGATTGTCTAGCCATGAAGTGTCGCAGAGCGCCCGGCCTTCGCCATGATCGAAATCGCTCTCTATCAGCCAGACATTCCGCCCAACACCGGCACTATTCTCCGGATGGGGGCCTGCTTCGGGCTCACGGTGCACATTATCGAGCCGGCCGGGTTCCAGTGGGCCGATTCGGCTTTCCGCCGCGCCGGCCTCGATTATCTCGACCGCACCCGGCTTATACGCCATCGCTCCTGGGCGACGTTCCGGTGCGAGACGGATAGCCGGCGGCTCATCCTGCTAACGACCAAGGCCTCCCTGCCCTACACCGCATTCGCGTTCTGTCCCCGGGACATCATCCTCATGGGCCGGGAGACATCGGGCGTGCCCGCGGACGTGCATGCCGAGGCGAGCGCGCGGCTCGTGATCCCGATGGCGCCCGGCAACCGCTCCCTCAACGTGGCGCTGGCTTGCGCCATCGTGACCGGCGAGGCATTGAGGCAACTCGACGGGTACCGCAAGTTAAACCTCAGCGCGGGTCAAGTCGAATGACCTCGAGCACAGGAGACCTGATGCTGCGGTCGTTGGTGACGAATCCATCGCAACCAGTTTCGATTGCCGTGCTGAGGTGAATGGCATCGGGAGCAGCACTACGCGTCTCGGCGCGGATCACCGCCGCTCGCAACGCGATCGAACGCGTAACCGGTACGAGAAACAGGGCCTCGACGCTTTCCAGAGTGTCAACGTATCGCTCCGCCAAGGCAACATCGGTCAAGAACGGCTTAGGCAAGATCTCGAGAAAGACGAGTTCGCTCGCGACCCCCTCGAATTGCCCACCGTCAACGGCGTCTAGGATGGCCGCGCAATCATCGTGATAAGCGGGATAGTCCTCGAAGGCATAGATGAACACGTTGGCGTCGAGATAAATGCGGCGCCCAAGCAGGCGATCCATCAGTCCCATTGATCACGGTAGCGATCCCGTTCCTTCTGAACGTCCTGCGGACTCCCGTAGATGCCCGCTCCCGTCCCCATGAGTTCTCGCAAGCGCGGACGCGGCTTCTTGTCGTGAGAATAGTGCCAGGCACGATCAGAGAAACCCGCCCCCAATGCCGCGCGTTCTCGAAGCCGCATCATCGCTTCCATAACCCGTTGTGAGTCGTCCGTTCCAGCCGGATATGACGGCGCTCGGCGTCCGGAAACGCGTCCGTCATAGACCATTTGAACCTTCTCGACCCTCACAATCGCGTCCCCCCAATACTCGTGTCCGATGGAGACCCGATAGCGGGTGAAAGGCGGATGAGGACGGCTCGCCTCGACATCTTCGTGCAAATCTGGTTCAAAAGTCCGCATAGGCCTATAGGATTCCCATAGAATGCATGCGGATGTCAACAGCGGGACCTGGACGAGGAGACAGGGACAGGCCCAAAGCTGGTTCGAAAGCCTGCGCGACGAAATCTGCCGCGAGCTCGAGGGGTTGGAACAGGAGTGCGAAGGCCAAGCCCCGCCGGGCCGGTTCGAGCGGAAGCCGTGGGAACGGCAGGACGGCGGCGGCGGGGTGATGTCCCTCATGCATGGACGGCTTTTCGAAAAGGTCGGCGTCCACTGTTCGACGGTACACGGGCGCTTCTCTCCCGAGTTCGCCAAGCAGATACCTGGGACCGATCCGGAAGGGGCGTTCTGGGCGAGCGGGATATCTCTGATCGCGCATCCGTGGAGCCCGCAGGTGCCGACCGTGCACATGAACACCCGTTTCGTGGTGACCGGCAAAGCCTGGTTCGGCGGCGGCGCCGACCTCACCCCCATGCTCGAACGGCGAAGGACGCAGGATGACCCCGATTCAGTCGTTTTCCACGCCGCGATGCGGAAGGCTTGCGAGGCGCACACGATCGCCGATTACGCTCGCTACAAATCGTGGTGCGACGAATATTTCTTTCTCCCGCACCGGGGAGAGGCGCGCGGCATCGGCGGCATCTTCTTCGACTATCTCGATTCCGGAGACTGGGAGGCGGACTTCACGTTCGTCCAGGACGTCGGCCGCGCTTTCATCCGCGCATATGCGGCAATCGTCCAGCGAAACATGCATGCGGAGTGGAACGACAGCGACCGTAACGAACAGCTCACCAGGCGCGGACGCTATGTCGAGTTCAACCTGCTGTACGACCGTGGAACGCTCTTCGGCCTCAAGACCGGCGGCAATGTCGAGGCGATCTTGTCCTCGCTCCCGCCCACCGTTAAGTGGCCCTAGCGTCACAAGGACGGCGACCGATGGACCTGCGTAACGGTTTCGACATCAAGCGGTACATCCGCACCATCCCCGATTATCCGAAGCCCGGAATCCTCTTCCGCGACATCACCACGCTTCTGGCGAACCTCCACGCGTTCCGCGCCGCCGTCGACGAGCTCACATGGCCGTTCCTCAGAGGCGAGATCGACTTCGTGGCCGGGATCGAAGCGCGTGGCTTCATCCTGGGCGGCGCAGTCGCCCATGTTCTCGGCCGCGGCTTCGTTCCGATCCGCAAGAAGGGCAAGCTTCCCTCCCGCGTGATCGGCCAGGAATACGCGCTCGAATACGGCGTCGACACGATCGAAATCCACGCCGATGCGATCCGCGATGGCGATCGCGTGCTTCTCATCGACGATCTTATCGCTACCGGTGGCACGGCGAGCGCCGCGACGGAGCTCATCCGCAAGTCCGGGGGAGAGCTGGCGGCGGCAGCCTTCGTGATCGATCTGCCCGATCTCGGCGGCGCGACACGGCTCAGCCAGAAGGGCGTCAAGGTCCATACCCTCGTGCAGTTCGAGGGTCACTGAGCGAAATGCGCGAGCCATGTCCCAGCCATGAGCATTGGGGCGGTTTGCGCCATTGTCGCTCTCCGGTATCTGCGTCGGCATGACGGAGGCAGCCCCCGCCCGGCGCATCGGCGTGAGCCTCGCCGGCAATGCCAGGATCGCCGGCCTGCTGCTCGCTGCATCGGGCGCTGCGCTCTTCTCGACCAAGGCCATCTTCATCAAGCTCGCCTATGTCGAGAACGGCAATGCGCCCGAACTCCTCGCCTGGCGGATGGTGTTCTCGCTCCCGTTCTTCCTCGGCGTCGGCATCTATGCGCTGAGACAGCGCCGCCAATCCGGCCAGCCGCTCCCCGATTGGGACATGATCGCGGGGGCGGCGCTCAACGGCTTTATCGGGTACTATCTCGCCGCGCTCCTCGATTTCGAGGCACTGACTTACATCACCGCACAGCTCGAGCGGCTGGTCCTCTTTACCTATCCGATCTTCGTGATGATTCTCGGGCGGTTGTTTTTCGGCGCGCGGGTGACGCGCGAGGGAGTCGCCGGAGCCCTCATCACCTATGTCGGGCTTGCCGTCGTATTCGGCGCCGGAGTCGGAACGAGCGGTTGGGCGGGCGCTGTCGGCACGACGCTCGTGCTCGGAGCCGCACTCGCCTTCGCGATCTATCAGCTCTTTGCCAGGAATTTCATCATCGCTATGGGAAGCACCCTCTTCACGGCGGTGGCGATGACCGCAGCGTCGGTTGCGAGCATCGCGCACTTCCTGATCGCGAGCGGAGGCGCCTTCCACGTTTCCCCAACATATCTGGCGCTCGCTGCGGGGACGGCTTTGTTCGCCACGGTCATTCCCTCGTTCCTCATGAACGCCGGCCTCGCCCGCATCGGACCGCAGTCGGCGGCGATGATCTCGACCCTCTCTCCACTCGTGACCATTTATCTCGCCGTTGTCTTCCTGAGCGAGGTCTTCACGAGCGCCGATGCGATCGGGACCGTGCTCATCATCGGCGGTGTCGGCCTTTATTCGTGGTTCGACATGCGTTCGAAGGAGCCGCCTGCCTCGATCGCCGCGGCGCGGCGAAGCTGAAGAAAAAGCGCCTACAAGCGATCGCTCTGCTATAAACTGCCGTAAGGGTCCCCGAGCGCGGGTCTGCGGCTCGCGCAAGGGGGACGCCGCGAACAGGCCCCGGGGAGTCGTGCATGCGGTTGCTGTGGACGATGTGCGTGCTGTTTTCGTTGCTCGCCGGGTGTGACGACCCGAAACAGCAGAGCGCCGGGCCAGCCATACCCAAACCTGCGGTCGGCGTACGGCCCGCCACCATGAAGGGCGTCAATCAAAGTTTTGAATTCATTGGCCGCATCCAGGCTGTGAACAAGGTCGATCTGCGCGCCCGCGTCGAAGGCTTTCTCGACAAAGTGCTGTTTCGCGAAGGCCAGCCGGTTAAAGCGGGCGATCTTCTCTACCAGATCGAGAAGGTGCAATTTCAGGCGTTGCTGGATCAGGCCAAGGCCAATCTCGCCTCGGCTCAGGCCCAGGCCACGAACGCCGAGTTACAGTACAATCGCAGCCTTCAGCTCTCGAAGAACCAGTTCAGCGCGCAAGCGGTCGTCGATCAGAACAAGGCGGCGCTCGACAGCGCACGCGCGACCGTCCTGCAGATGCAGGCGCTCCTCACTCAGGCGCAGGTCAACCTCGAGTACACCGATATCCACTCGCCGATCGACGGCAAAATCGGCCGCACCGCGGTCACGGCCGGCAATCTCGTCAACGCCTCGACCGGCGTGCTCGCGACGATCGTGAGCCAGGATCCGATCTACGTCGTTTTCCCAGTGAGCGTCCGCGATCTAGAGACCATCCGCGAAGCCCGGAGTACCGAAGGAACGGGGCTTGCCAAGATCGACATCGGCGTGCGCTTCTCGAACGGGAAGGATTATCCGCAGAGCGGCGTCTGGAATCTGACCGACCCGCAAGTCGACCAGCAGACCGACACCGCCACCATGCGCGGCCTCATCCCCAATCCTCAAGGGGAACTCATCGACGGCGAATATGTCACCGCGGTCATCCGGGGACGGAAAGAGGCTCCGCGACTCGTCATCCCGCAATCGGCCCTCCAGCTCGACCAGTCCGGGTCCTATGTCCTGATCGTCAGCCCCGACCACAAGGTCGAGATACGGCGGATCACCACCGGGCCCATTCAGGGCACCGACGTCGTCGTCGCCTCCGGCTTGAAGGAGGGCGAGAACGTCATCATTGACGGCGTCCAGAAGGTCCGGCCGGGCCAGGACGTGCAGGAATCGACGGTCGCAGCGGCGGCGAACGGGTAATGATCTCAAACCTCTTTATCGATCGCCCACGGCTGGCCTTCGTCATCTCGATCGTTATCACGCTCGCCGGCATCATCGCGATCGGAGCCATTCCGGTAGCGCAGTTCCCCGAGATCGTGCCGCCGCAGGTGGCCGTGTCCACGTTCTATCCGGGCGCCAACGCCGAGGTCGTCGAAACAACGGTTGCGCAGCCGATCGAAGCTCAGATCAACGGCGTCGACAACGCGCTCTATTATCAGTCGACCAGCGGCTCGGACGGCAGCTACTCGCTCAATGTCACCTTCGCGCTTGGCACCGACGCCGATATCGACACCGTGAACGTGCAGAATCGGGCTCAGCTCGCCGTGCCCCTCCTTCCCCCGGAGGTGCAACGCAGCGGCCTCACGATCCGGAAGCGTTCGGCGGCTCTCCTCCAGGTGATCACGCTCTACTCGCCGAAGAACACGCACGACGCCCTGTTCCTCAACAACTATGCGACGATCAATGTCATCGACCCGATCTCGCGCATCAAAGGCGTCGGTCAGGCGACCCTGTTCGGCCCGCTCGACTATTCCCTCCGGGTCTGGCTCGATCCCGACCGGCTCGCCGGATTCGGTCTCACTCCCGCGGACGTCATTGCAGCGGTACAGAGTCAAAACGTGCAGGCGGCACTGGGGCGGATCGGAGCGGCGCCCACCGGCCCCGATCAGCAATTCCAGCTGACAATCACCACCGAAGGCCGGCTCGCCCACGCCTCCGAGTTCGAGAATATCGTGGTGATGTCGAAGCCCAACGGCTCGGTCGTGCGCATCAAGGACATCGCTCGCGTCGAGCTCGGCGCGAAAACTCAGGATCGCTACAGCCGGTACAACGGCGCACCATCAGCGTCGATCGGCATCTACCAGTCTCCGGGCGCCAACGCCGTAGAAATCGCCCGCCAGGTCCGAGCTACGATGGACGAGCTCGGCAGCCGTTTCCCCGACGATCTGCAATACCGAGTCTTCTTCGACACCACGGTCTTCGTTACCGCCACGATTGCCGAGGTCGTCTGGACTTTGGGGATCGCCTTCGTGCTCGTAGCAGCCGTCGTCTTCCTGTTCCTTGGGAGGCTGCGGACGACCATCATCCCGCTGGTCGCGGTGCCGGTGTCGATCATCGGAACCTTCGCGGTCATGCTGTTGATCGGCTACTCGGCCAATACGGTGTCGCTGCTCGCTCTCGTGCTTGCGATCGGCATCGTCGTCGACGATGCGATCGTCGTCATCGAGAACGTCGAACGAGTGATCGAGGAAGAGCCTCATCTCTCGATCCCAGACGCCACCAAGAAGGCGATGAGCGAGATCACCGGTCCGATCATTGCGATCACTCTCGTCCTCCTGTCCGTATTCGTACCGGTGGCATTCGTCCCGGGGATCAGCGGCCAGCTCTTCCGGCAATTCGCGGTCGCGGTCTCGACCTCCATGATCATTTCGGCCGTGAACGCATTGACGCTGAGCCCGGCGCTCTGTTCGGTCTTGCTCAAACACAGCGGTCCCCACCGCGGGCCGATGCGCTACGTCATCGCCGGCGTCGATCGCGTGCGCGACGGTTATGTCGCCATCGTGCGCCGTGCCGTCAGGCTAGCCGTGCTCGGGATCGTGTTGGTGGCGGCGTTCGCCGCGGCGGCCCTCGTCGTATTGAGGATTACACCGCAGGGTTTTCTGCCCGCGGAGGATCAGGGCGCGTTCTTCGCCGCTTTGCGGCTTCCCGAAGGGGCATCGACCGACCGGACGGCCGCGGTCGTCGCGCAAGTCGAGAAGCTCATGCGTCCGGTGCCCGGCGTCGAAGGCGTGATCTCGGTCGTCGGATTCAATTTCATCGACGGCGTCGCCGCGTCGAACCAGGCCTTCTTCGTGGTCCGGCTCAAGCCTTACGAACAACGAACGGCGCCGGCTGAGAGCGCGGGTGCGATCATCGCGAGGCTCCAGCCCGAGCTCGCCGCCATCCCCGGCGCCATCGTCTTCCCTTTCAACCTGCCGCCAATCCTCGGTCTCGGCAATACCGGCGGCTTCCAGTACGTTCTCGAGGCCTTGCAGGGTCAGAGCCCGACCGATCTCGCCGCGGTCACGCGCGCCCTCCTCGTCGCCGCTAATCAGCAGCCGGAGCTTGCGGCCGTCTTCAGCACGTTCGCCGCCGACACGCCGCAGGTCTATCTCGATATCGACCGTGACAAGGCTCAGGTCTTGGGAGTGAAGACGAGCGACATCTTCAATGCGCTGCAAACGACCTTCGGCGGCTTCTACGTGAACGATCTCAATCTCTTCGGCCGGACGTGGCAGGTCAATATCGAGGCCCAGGCGCCCTACCGCAATACGGTCGAAGATATCTACCGCGTGTATGTCCGCAGCAGCACGGGGGCGATGGTGCCGATGCGCGCACTCGCCCAGGCGCGGCTCATCCAGGGGCCGCCCGCGCTCATCCGCTACAATGGGTTCAGAGCGGCCGTCATCAACGGCTCGCCGAAACCCGGCTACAGCTCCGGCGAGTCGCTTGCGGCGATGCAGCGCGTTTCGGCCTCGACCTTGCCGGCTGGCTTCGGTTACGAGTGGACGGGCACCGCCCTCCAGGAGAAGGCAGCCAGCGGCCAGACTCCGATCGTCCTCGGTCTCGCGGTGCTCTTCGCCTATCTTTTCCTGGTCGCTCTTTACGAAAGCTGGAACATCCCAATCCCGGTTCTGCTGTCGGTCACGGTCGCCGTCTTGGGCGCTATCGCGGCCGTGGCATGGTCGAGGCTCGCGTTCGATGTTTATGCGCAGATCGGACTGGTCGTGCTCGTGGCGCTGTCGGCCAAGAACGGGATCCTCATCGTCGAGTTCGCGGTCGAGCAGCGCCGGCACGGCAAGTCGCTGCTCGACTCCGCCGTCGAGGGTGCGCGGCTCCGATTCCGTCCGGTGATGATGACGAGCTTCGCCTTCATTTTCGGACTCCTGCCGCTCGTGATCGCGACGGGGGCCGGCGCGCTCAGCCGCCGCGCCGTCGGCACGCCGGTCTTCGGCGGCATGCTCGCTGCGGCCTTGGTCGGGATCTTCATCATCCCGATGCTCTATGTCGTGTTCCAATGGCTGCGAGAGCGAGTCGGCGCGAAACGAGCGAAGCCGGTCCCGGTCGGCCATTGATACGCACTTGCACCGGCTCGACAGCGATCCTTCCATCGCGCCGGCCTGCATTCTCGAGTGGGAAAAGACGGCCGTCGGCAATCTCAAGCTTGTCCCGTGGTGGGACTCATCCGGGCCCCTCTGATTGGATCGGCTTCTCTCACGCCACGCTGTCGGGCAGCTTTTCTTTCCGCTTCGCCATGAACTCCTGGAGCGCTTCGTCGATCCCGGGATCGAGC
>JBJMRA010000089.1:0-6280 GCA_045802365.1 Hyphomicrobiales bacterium
CGGCATTGAGCCGGAACTCCTCAGACGCCGCCCTGCCCTCTCTTGCCGCCTGCGCCAGCCGATAGATGTGCTCGGCGATGTCGGGATATCCCGCATAGAGATGCTCGATCGAGACGAGCCGGCTGACGCCCGATTGCGCCGCGAGTTCGAGATAGGCTGCGTTGCCGTAGAGTGGCGCGCCGCGCCGGTCGGTGACGACGCAAGCTTCACCGATCGCGTCGGCGAGACCGTTGAGGAAGTCGCGACCATCGCCGCCGTGGTCGAGACGGACAAAGCCCGCCAGGACGCCGAACAGCGCGGCGAGGCCGATGAAGGCGAGCAACGTCCCCGCCGCGAGCGGCCAGAGTGGCGCGGCGCCGCGGTAGTGCCAGGCAGCCGCGGCGACCGCGACCGCAAGCGGTATGAGGACGCCCAGGGCGACGGCGGTGCGCCCCTTGCGGCGCCAAGCCGGCAAGGTCGCCGCGAGGCGTCTCCCGGCGTCACTCATGGCGAGCGCATCACCCCCCTTCGAATCGAGAGCAGTATAGGCGATTCACGTCCTTTGCCGGACCGCCATTGCGATGCCCCCGGCAAATTCCTGTGAAGCGGAGACCAATGGGCCGTGCTAGTCTCGTCGGACGCGGACAGTCTAACTCGGCGGTAAGCATGGATATTCTGAACCCCTACCTGAACTGGAACGTGCTGACGGCGGCGCTCGCCGTCATCGTCCTCCTGATTGTCGTGCTCGTGATCTTTCGAGCCTTTGGCGGCACCGTTCGCGGGCGCCGCGGCGCCCGTCTTGGCGTCAGCGAATACCACGAGATCGACAAGACGAGGCGACTGGTGCTCGTCCGGCGCGACGGGGTCGAGCATCTCCTTTTGATCGGCGGGCAGAACGACGTCGTGATCGAGACCCGAATCCGGCTCAACGAAGCCGACGAGGACGAATTCCTGCATCGCCCCGTGACCGAGCCGTCGATCCCGGCCGCCTCGGTTACGTCGCGCAGCGAAGAGCCGGTGGTGCGCGCAGACAGTGGAGAGGCTCCGCCGCTCAGGGCCGCTCCGCGGCCGCCAGTGTTCGGCGACAAGGCGCCCCCCAAGCTTAGGCCGATCGCCCGCGACGAGCCGCGCCTTACCCCGTTGCGCGATTACAAGGACGATACCAGCCGCTGATCCCGATAAGAAAAGGGCCGCCGGGTGGGAGTCCGGCGGCCATTGCTGCACGAGGCGTAAACCTTTGTCCTCAGCTGGACTGCGAAGTCTCCTGAGTGTTGCGCTCGGCCATGAAGCGGTCGAACTCCTCCTGGTCTTTGGCCCGTTTCAAGCGCTTGAGGAATTCACCGAACGCCTTCTCCTCCTCGACGAGCTTGCGGCGAAGCTGTTCCAGTCGCTCGAGCTCCCTGGACCGGTAGTCCTCGAAGGCGCTGTTGCCGGTTTGAGGACGCACGCTTTCTGGCCAACGCCACTTCGAGGTGTCGAAACCGCTCCAGTTCGCCCAAGGAGCCCCGCCCGAGCTCGACCCCGGCCAGAGCTCGCCCTTGATGAGCTTCCAGAAAAGGGCGATGAGGCCGATCGGCCAGAAAATGACGAAGCCCAGGATAATGGTCGCAATCTCCCAAGGCGACCATCGGCTTCGCCACGAGCAGCCTCGCCCCTGCCCGTTTCCGTTACGATCCAATGCACCAGAAGCCGACTGAGACATGCTGCTCTCCTCGCCTAGGTGAATATTACTCACATTTACTTAGATCGCTTACAGCGAGCGTCAAGAGGCGAAGTTTCTTTTCGCCGACGTGGTTCGGATGCCGGTGGTCCTCAGGCCGGACGCCATTCCGGCTACCGAGGTCTTGAGGCTCCGCTCCCCCCGTGGTCCGAAACCTCAGCTGCGCGGCGCGTGAGCATGCCCCTTGAGCCGGAACGAAAAGGCGACGAGGAGGATGCCGTAGAGGATGGCATAGATGCCGATCACCCAGATGAGGGCCAATGCTCCCGCTCCTGGCATGACGATCACCGCAAGCCCGAAAATCACGGAAAGCGCGCCGGTCAGGATAAGCCACCATTCATCGTCGATCTCCTTCCTGAGTCTGACCGCCCCGACGATGGTGAAAATTCCGTTGAAAAGCGACCACCAACCGATGAAGAGGACCAGCACGACCAACGCAACCGGCGGCCAAAGAAACGTTACAATACCTGCAATGATCCCGATTACGCCCACTACCGCAAGCCACCATCTAGAGCCGGTATTCCCTACCCGTCCCTCCCCCCAGATCGCGGCGACGACGGCGAGAATGCCGTCGGCAAGGACAAATGCACCATAGAGCAGGACTAACGTGTAAAGCGCGGCCGCCGGTACGACGAAAGCGACGATGCCGAAGATGATCGCGACAATGCCGCGCAAGAGAAGAAGCCACCAGTTCCGCGCCAGCGCGTGAAGCATCAACGGTCGGGGAAGCGAAGCGTCATGCACCATGCCAACCTCCTGCCTGTTCAAACGATTCTCTCCCGAGTCTAGCGTGTTTGCCCACTGCAAACCACAGATTCGCGAAGCGAGGCTCGTTGATGCTAGACAAGCGCCCGCAGCCGGGGAGCGCGTCATGCGGATCGGACTAATCGGGCTTGGTCAAATGGGGAGCGGCATGGCGAAAGCGCTCCTCAAGGCGGGACACGACGTGACGGTCTGGAACCGCTCGCCCGGGAAGACCAACGAGATCCGCGCTTCGGGCGGCGAGGTCGCCTCGGACCCCGCGGGAGCAGCGCAGGGCGAGGCCGTGATCACGATGCTCGCCGATGATGCGGCCGTGGAGGCTGTGGTGTTCGGCGACCAGGGCGTCCTCGCGAGCCTCCCGCGCCAAGGGATCCACATATCGATGAGCACGATCGGCGCTCAGCTCTCGGCACGGCTTGCCCAGGCGCATGGCGAGCACGGACAGGAGTACGTCTCGGCCCCCGTCTTTGGCCGCCCCGAAGCCGCCGCCGCGGCGAAGCTCTTCGTCGTCGCGGCCGGAAAGCCCGTGGCCATCGACCGGTGCCGGCCGGCCTTCGACGCCATAGGGCAGCGGACTTTCGTCGTCTCGGAGGACCCGGTCGCCGCCAATGTCATCAAGCTCAGCGGCAATTTCCTGATCGCCACCGTGATCGAGGCACTCGGCGAGACCATCGCTCTCATGCGCAAGGCGAATATCGATCCCGAGCGCTATCTCGAAGTCATCACTAACACACTGTTTGCCGCCCCGGTCTACAAGACCTATGGCGGGCTGATCGCGGGCGAGAAGTACAAGCCCGCCGGCTTCAAGGCGCCGCTCGGCCTCAAGGATGTGCGGCTGGTGCTCGCTGCCGCCGAACACAATCGCGTGCCCATGGCTATCGCGAGCCTAGTGCGCGACCGGCTCATCGCCCTCATCGCCCAGGAGGGCGAGGACATCGATTGGTCGGCGATCGCCAAGTTGGCGGCCCGCGATGCCGGACTGTGATGATAGGCGCGGATCGCATCCCCCTCCTCTCCGCTCTCGAGCGGAAGGTGCTGTGGCTCGCGACTTGGACGATCCACCACGCCAATCACGTCCGTCAGAAGTCGGACGACCTCAAGGTCGGTGGACACCAGGCGTCCTCGGCCTCGCTCGCGACGATCATGACGGCCCTCTATTTCTCCGTGCTGAAGCCCGAGGATCGCGTTGCCGTCAAGCCGCATGCGAGCCCGATCTTCCACGCGATCCAATACCTCTTCGGCAATCAGACCCGCGAGAAGCTCGAGGGCTTCCGCGGCTATCGCGGCGCCCAGTCCTATCCCTCCCGTACCAAGGATACGGACGATGTCGATTTCTCGACGGGCTCGGTCGGGCTGGGGGTGGCCCAGACTCTCTTCGCCTCGCTCGTTCAGGACTACATCCGATCGCGGGGCTGGGGCGGCGATCGGGAGGGCCGGATGGTGGCGCTCGTCGGCGATGCGGAGATGGACGAGGGCAACATCTTCGAAGCTCTGCTCGAGGGTTGGAAGCACGGGCTTCGCAATACCTGGTGGATCGTCGACTACAACCGCCAAAGTCTCGATGCGGTGGTCCGCGAGGGTCTGTGGGCGCGGTTCGAAGCGATCTTCCGCAATTTCGGCTGGGATGTGGTGATCCTGAAATACGGCTCGCTGCTCGAGGCTGCCTTTGCCGAGCCCGGCGGCTCCAAGCTGCGCGAATGGATCGACGCCTGTCCCAACCAGCTCTATTCGGCGCTAACCTTCCAGGGCGGCGCGGCGTGGCGGCGGCGCCTCCTCGATGAGTTGGGCGACCAGGGCGACGTATCGGCGCTGATCGAGCGCCGGTCGGACGCGGAACTCGCCCGCCTCATGACCAATCTTGGCGGGCACGATCTGCCGCTCATTCTCGATACATTCGAAAAAGCGCAAGGCCATGACCGGCCGGTATGCTTCATCGCCTATACCATCAAAGGCTTCGGACTGCCGCTCGCCGGGCACAAGGACAACCACGCAGGGCTCCTGACGGCGGCGCAGATGGAAGGCTTCCGCACGAGCATGGGCGTCAGGCCCGGACACGAGTGGGACAAGTTCGAAGGCATGGTCGATCTCTCAGGTCCGCTTACCGACCTCATCCGATCGGCCCCCTTCAATGCCGGCGGCCCTCGCCGCCGCCGTGCGCCACAGGTCCCGGTGCCGGAGGGCGTTGGGCTGCCGCATCAGGCCTCGCTCTCGACGCAAGCGGGTTTCGGACTCCTCATGAACGAGATCGGCCGAACCGACAGCGCTCTCGCGAGCCGGATTGTCACGGCCGCGCCCGACGTGACGGTCTCGACCAATCTTGGGGCCTGGGTGAACCGGCGCGGTCTCTTCGCGCGCGAGGAGCTCGCCGATACTTTCCGGAAGGAGCGCATCCCCTCGACCTTCACCTGGGAGTTCTCGCCCAAGGGCCAGCATTTCGAGCTCGGCATCGCCGAGATGAACCTGTTCATCCTGCTCTCCGCGCTCGGTCTCTCGCATTCGATTTTCGGCCAACGACTCCTCCCGGTCGGCACGCTTTACGATCCCTTCATCGAGCGCGGTCTCGATGCCCTGAACTATGCATGCTACCAGGATGCGCGCTTCATTCTGGTCGCGACGCCCTCGGGCGTTACGCTTGCCCCGGAGGGCGGCGCCCACCAGTCCATTGCCACACCCCTCATCGGGATGGCGCAGGACGGGCTGGCGAGCTTCGAGCCGGCCTTCGTCGACGAGCTCGCGACCATCCTCGCCTTCAGCTTCGATTATATCCAACGCTCGGGCGAAGCCGAGCCAGACGAGACGACCTGGCTCAGGGACGCGACCGGCGGGTCGGTCTATCTCAGGCTCTCGACCAGGAGCATCGAGCAGCCGAAGCGCGAGATGATCCCTGAACTCGCGCTCGCCATCATCAATGGCGGCTACTGGCTGCGGAAGCCCGGACCCAATGCCCAGGTCGTGGTCGTCTACACGGGAGCGGTGGCCCCTGAGGCGATTGAGGCCGTGGGCCTCATGGCGGAGGACCGACGCGATGTCGGCCTTCTGGCGGTGACCTCGGCCGACCGGCTCAACGCCGGCTGGACGGCCGCGCAGCGGGCCCGCGAGCGCGGCCTCGTCCATGCGAGGAGCCACATCGAGCGCCTCCTCGCCGAAGTGCCCTCGCATTGCGGGCTCGTGACGGTGGCCGACGGCCACCCGGCGGCGCTCGCCTGGATCGGCGCGGTTCACGGCCACCGCACCCGTTCGCTCGGCGTCGAGCATTTCGGCCAGACCGGAACGATCGCCGATCTCTACCGGCATTTTGGGATCGACGCCAAAGGCATCATCGCGGCCGCCGCGGCCATCGCCCCCGGACGTCCCATCCGGCACCTCCGGGCGCTCTGATGTGCTTTTCCGGCGCGAAGCTTGCGCAAAGCGAGGGCGGCGCGCATCCGAAGGTGCCGTTCACCCCCGGAAAGTAAGTTCGCGCTGCTTGCCCGCGGCGCAGCGCATGGCCTAATCAGGCCGCCGGAATGACCCAGCTCGAGACCACCCTCCTCGGCCGGCCCGCCGAGATGCCCGCCTCGCCCGCCGAGGCGGTCATCGACCTCGTCCCCAATCCACATCGCGGCACGACCTATCTCGTGCGCTTCATCGCGCCCGAGTTCACCTCGCTCTGCCCGGTGACCGGCCAACCCGATTTCGCGCATCTGGTGATCGACTACGTGCCGGATGCGGTGCTCGTCGAATCGAAATCGCTCAAGCTTTTCCTCGGAAGCTTCCGCAACCACGGCGCCTTCCACGAGGACTGCACGGTGGGGATCGGAAAACGCCTCTGCGACGAAG
>JBJMRA010000090.1:0-7007 GCA_045802365.1 Hyphomicrobiales bacterium
AAATCGGTTGTGACCGCCAGTTTGGGGCCGGCGCGTCGGCGCTGACGTTAGCTGGATGGTCATGTCCCCTTCTATCCAATCGCTCTGGTTTTGTAGAGTGGCCGGGTGCCGGTCATCGCCAGCCTACAAAACCCTACGATCAAACTCGTTCGCTCGTTGCGGGAGAAGAAGCATCGGGCGGAAACGGGCCTCTTTGTGGCGGAGGGCTCGAAAGTACTCGCGCGGGCTCGCGAGGGGGGATGGAAACCCGAATACGTGTTCGTTCGGGAGGGAGTCGACTGCGAAGCGGCATCCCCGCCAGCGATGACCATTACCGAGAAGGTGATGACGAGCCTGAGCGTCCAGGGAAACCCGCCCGACGCGATCGGCGTGTTCCGCCAGCGGGTCGCGACCGAAGCGCCTGCGTTCTCGGCTCAGGACCTGTGGGTGGCGCTCGACGCCATCCGCGATCCCGGCAATCTCGGCACGATTCTGAGGACGGCCGAAGCAGCGGGCGCAAGCGGAGTGATCCTGCTCGGGGCGAGCTGCGATCCGTTCTCGCCCGAATGCGTGCGGGCAAGCACGGGATCGATCTTCGCGGTGCCGCTGGTTCGGTTGACAGAGGACGGCTTCGCGCGCGCCGCTGAGGGCTGGACGGGAGAGGTCGTCGCCACATCGATGACCGGCGCTCACGACTTCCGGCGCACCTACCGGCCGCCTGTGCTCCTGCTCATGGGAAGCGAGGGCCGCGGTCTCTCTCCGGCATTGGCCGCATTCGCATCCACGTCCGTGCGGATACCGATGGCAAGCGGGACGGAGTCGCTCAACGTGGCGATCGCGACGGCGCTCATGCTCTATGAGATCCGCAGGACCCGCTTGACCTGATCTTGAAGTCTCCGGCAATTTGCCCTAGATTTGTTGGCATATTGCCGAGGAAGTCATGTCTGCCGAATTGATCGAGGACGTCGCCCGGAAGCTCGGCGGGCCCTCCGTGTTGGGCACGGAGGTTCACTCGCAGGCGGATCTCGCTCTGATCGTCCGCCGCCGCTTGCCGCTTGCGGCACTCAAGGGCTTGGCGAGGGCCGGCATCAGCGACCGCGAGATCGAGCTCTACGTCATACCCCAGCGCACGCGGCGCCACCGCGCCGAGCGCGCCCAGCCTCTCACCGTCGATGAGTCCGATCGCGCCGTCAGGCTGCTCCGGATACAGTCGCTCGCCGAGACGACATTCGGCGAGGCTGAGAAAGCCAACACGTGGCTTCGCAAGAGCTTGGCCGAGCTCGACGGAGAGACCCCGCTGTCGGTCGCCCAGACCGAGGCCGGAGCCCGGGTCATCGAGAACATCCTCGGCAAGATCGCCTGGGGCGCGGCCGCCTGATGCGGCTGTGGCGGCTGTCCGCCGCCCACTTCGCCGACGCGACGGACGGCGGCTACGGGCTCCTCTTCGATGGCCGATGGAACGCGGCCGGCCGCCCGGTGACCTATGCTGCAACCTCACCCGCCCTCTGCGTGCTCGAGAAGCTCGTCCATGTGGAAGACCCGCGTCTCCTCCCCGAGCTCGCCATGATCTCTTACGATGTCCCGGACGAGATCAAGCTCGACCGCCGCGAGATGGGCGAGCTTCCGGTGGACTGGCGCGAGCGGGAGTCCTTCACCCAGCAGATCGGCACGGAGTGGCTCGACGGGCTTTCCGCCGCCCTATTGACAGTGCCCTCCGCCATCGTCGCCGTCGCGGACGGGCCGGATCGCAACGTGCTCATCAATCCCCGCCATCCGGATGCACGCCGGATATCCATCGCGCGCATCGAGCCTTTCATCCTCGACGTGCGCCTGTTGAGGAAGGGGTAACCCGCTCTTCTATCCGGAGCATAGCATCTCGCGTCGTTCCCGAAACCCGTCATCCCGGCGCAAGCCGGGACCCACTTGGCCACGCAACGAGTCCGCGTCAGCTCACGTGGTGCCACCCGTCACCTGTAGAAATAGGCTCCGGCTTTCCGCCGGAGTGACGAAACTACAGGTAAGAGAGCTCGGGCCCGCTCTTGTGTTTGCCCCGGCTCTGGTCAACACGTCTTCGCCGGAAGGACGCTTGGAGAGCATGATGAAGTCGCACGCGCGCGTGGTGGTCGTCGGCGGGGGGGTGATGGGGGCTGGCCTCCTCTACCATCTGGCGCTCGAAGGCTGGACCGACATCGCCCTCATCGAGAAGGGCGAGCTGACTTCGGGCTCGACCTGGCATGCGGCCGGGCAGTGCCCCCACTTCAACGGCTCGCTCAACCTCACCAAGGTCCACGTCTACGGCACCGAGCTCTATCCGAAACTCGAGGCTCTCACTGGACAGGCGGTGTCGTGGCATGGCTGCGGGGGCTTGCGGCTGGCGCAGAGCGATGACGAGGTCGACTGGCTCAAATACGTCTACGGGATATCGCGGCTCGCGGGCTACGAAGGCGAGATCATCGGGCCGAACGAGATCAAGCGCTATCACCCCTTCCTCAAGACCTTCGGCATCAAGGCCGCCTTCCGAACGGTGACGGACGGCCATGTCGCGCCGGCCGACATCACCAACGCCATGGCAGCGGGCGCCCGAAAGCTCGGAGCGGAGGTCTACCGCCGCACGCGCGTGACCGATATCAAGCCGATGGCGAACGGCGAATGGCGGGTTATCACCGACCAGGGCGACATCCAATGCGAGCATGTCGTCAACGCCGCGGGCTCCTACTGCGATGTCGTCGGTTCGTGGACCGGCCACAACGTGCCGATCGCCAACATGCTCCATCACTATGTGATTACCGAGCCGCTGCAGGAGCTCATCGACTTGGCGCCGGAATTGCCTGTCGTGCGCGACCCCTACTCGCACGCCTATCTGCGCGAGGAGACGAACGGCATCCTCGTCGGGCCATATGAAACCGAGACCGCGCATCTCTGCTGGGACGGCAATCCGCCGGCGTGGGACTTCGAGTCGGAGCTCGTCGCGCCCGAGCTCGATCGTCTGACGCCCTGGCTCGAGCGCGCCACCGAAAGGCTGCCGCTCTTTGCCAAGGCCGGTCTCAAGTCGGTCATCTCGGGCGCGATCACGCACACGCCGGACGGCGTTTATCTCTCAGGCCCCGCTCCGGGTCGCCAGAACTACTGGATGCATTGCGGCGCCGCGATCGGCATCTGCCAGGGCGCCGGGGCAGGCAAGTATCTGGCGCAGTGGATGGTGCACGGCCAGGCCGAGATCAACATGCGCGAGTTCGATCCCCGCCGGTTCGGGGACTGGGCGAGCAAGGACTACACCGCCGAGGTGTCGGTCGCCGATTACCATCATATGTATTACTGCTACAAACCGGCCGAGCAGCACGAGGTCGGGCGCGGGCTGCGCAAATCGGCGACACACGACCGCCTCGCTGCGGAAGGCGCACAGTTCCAGCAGGTCTTCGGGTGGGAGCGCGCCCGCTGGTACGATCGCTCGCACAAGGGCGAGCGCTACTCTTTCCGGCGCTCCAATTGGTGGGAGCCGGTCAAGGCCGAGGCGCTGGCGGTGAGAGAGAGCGTGGGACTCATGGACCTCTCGACCTTCGCCAAGTTCGAAGTCGAGGGCTCGGACGCTTACGCCTTCCTCGATCGCATCTGCGCCAACAAGGTTTCGACGCGCGACGGCGGCATCATGCTCGGCCACCTGCTCAATCATAACGGCTTCATCGAGAGCGAGCTCACGATCACGCGTCTCGCCGAGGACCGTTTCTATGTTCTTTCGGCTGCGGCCGCTCAGCTCTACGACATGGATCAGCTGCGCTGGCGCCTCGAGCCCACCGAAAACGTAACGATCAAGGACGTGACCGACAATTATGGCGTGCTCGTGCTCGCCGGGCCGCGCTCCCGCGAGGTGCTCGCGAGCCTGACGACCGCCGACCTCTCCAATCGCAGCTTCCGATGGCTCACCGGCAAGGAGATCGACGTTGCCGGCGTTCGCGGTGTTCGAGCGCTGCGCGTCAACTATGTGGGCGAGCTCGGCTGGGAGCTGCATACGCCCATGCAGGACATGCCACGGCTGTTCGATGCGCTCGTCAGCGCCGGAGAACCGTATGGCTTGCGGCTCTTCGGCACCTACGCGATGAACGCGCTGCGCATGGAGAAAGCCTATCGCGGCTGGGGCGGCGAGCTCACCAATGAGATCGATATGTTCGAAGCCTCGATGGACCGGTTCATTCGACTGGACAAAGAGGATTTCATCGGCCGCGGGGCGAGCCTGCGGTTGCAGCAGCGCGGCCCGAGGATCAAGCTCGTCTATCTCGAGGTCGACGCCCTCGATAACGACGCGCGCGGCAACGAGCCCGTCTATCGCGATGGATCGCTGGCCGGCATCACGACGTCGGGCGCGTTCGGCTTCGCCGTCGGCAAATCGCTTGCATTCGCCTATGTCGATCCGGCACTCGCGAACGAGGGGCAGGAACTCGAGGTCCTCATGCTCGGCGATAGGCGAAAGGCTCGGATCATCCCCGAGCCCGCCTGGGACCCCGCCAACGAACGTCTCAAGGCCTGATTCAGAAAAATAGTGCGCCAACCGCCTTAGAGCCGATCGCTCAAGATCGGCATATGCGTGAGGCGACGCCTCCCTCATCCCTTCTCTTCTGAAGAGAGGGGAAGTATCCCGGGGTTCCGCGCGTGACCGGAGCCTAAAGCCGATGATGCACGCCTACACTCTCCCCGCTCTTTGACATCGTTGAACGGCTGGCGAAACGTCAGTGAGCGGGCGCGGGCGCGTCGCCCATCCTGAGCTTGAGCAGATACCAGACCACCATGACGCCCACGGTCTTGCTCGCGACTTCCGTCGCGAATGAGGCGGGGGTCAGGAAACCCGAGAGATAAAGGAATGCGAACGTATCAAGCGGCACCGAGATCATGCTCGATGTCAGAATGCGCCGCTGCAGCGGCTGGCCCGTGAAGGAGAAGACCGCCCAATCCGCCATCTCCGAAATGGCGAAAGCGGTGATGCTCGCAACGGCGAGGGCGGGATTCACCATGAACCACGTGAGCACGCCGGCAAAGAGCGTCGCGAGCAGCACATAATGCCCAATCTGGCGCTGGGCGTAGTCGCGCAGCACGAACACCGCGCCGACGATGAAGGTCGCGAGATAAAGCTCGCCCAGCGGCGTCGGGAGCGGCGGCAGGACGATGAACAGCCAGTTCAGCCCGACGATCGCGAGGATATAGGCGACGACCCACATGAGGCTCAGCCGACGATCTCCGCCGGCTTGAAGCAAAGGTCGATCTCGTTCGCCGCATTCTCGGGGCTGTCGGAGCCGTGGACGGAGTTGGCCTCGATCGACTCAGCGAACTCTTTGCGGATGGTGCCAGGTGCGGCGTTGGCGGGATTGGTCGCTCCCATCACCTCGCGGTACTTGGCGACTGCATCCTTGCCCTCGAGCACCTGGATGACGATCGGGCCCGAGGTCATGAATTTCACGAGATCGTTGAAGAACGGCCGCTCGCGATGCACGGCATAGAAACGCTCGGCCTCGCCTTTGTCCCACTTCACGCGCTTTTGCGCGACGATGCGCAGGCCCGCCTGTTCGATCATGGCATTGATCGCGCCCGTCAGGTTTCGCCTGGTGGCGTCCGGCTTGATGATCGACAGCGTCCGCTCGCTCGCCATTCTCCGCCCCTTGAGTTGAAGAGGGCGCCTTATAACGGCGCGGTTGGTGCGGTTCAATTCCTCGGCCGGGCTACCAGCCTCCGCCGCCGCCCCCGCCTCCACCGCCGCCCGATGATCCCCCGCCTCCCGAACCCGAGCTTGATCCCGGGGCGGTCGATGCCGCCGCAGTGCTCGCCGCGAGACTCGAGCCGAGGCTATTGGTGAAGCTCGTCGACCGTCCCGCATCCCAGCTCGAGCCCGAATACCAGGCGGGCGCCGCAGTGCCCGCCGCCGCAGCCGCCGCGAGCACGGCCGTGAACTTGGCGTTCCACTCATTCTCGCAATCAAGTGCCAGCGCATAGGGAAGAAAGCGCTCGAAGAGCTCCGGCGTCCTTTCCGGCGGGTTCAGCACGTTGAGCCGGTCTTCTTCAGCGGTCTTCAGATACATGCGGAAGCCTTCGAGCTGATCGAGGATCTTGCGCCCGGCGATGGTCGGCGCCTTCAGCAACCAGAAGAACAACGCGCCAAGTCCGGCGAGCAGGATTGCCCCGGCGAGGAGGGTATAGAGGTCCGGAGACCCCATTTCGCCCAGGAACAGTGCGGGGCCAGCGATGCCTCCGATGACGAACGGAATCAGGAACACCAAGCCGAAGACGGCACCGAGCTTGTTGGCAAAACCTCGCGCCGATAGACTTCTCACTCCGCGCGCCAGAAACACCAGCACGACGGTCCACCAGATGCCGCCCCAGACGATGACCATAAGTCCGGAGCCCGCGTCCTCATCCGGCAGAAAGGACAACATTCCGAGGAGCGTCAGGATCGACAGCGCCGCGCCCACCCAGAACCAGCCGCGGTTGCGGATGAACGCCACGCCATCGAATTCCCTGCTCAGCGACCTTCTGAGCACGCTCCGCACGGCGCTGACCGTGATGTGGTTCGACTGCTTGAGGATGAGCTTCGAGGGGAGTGCGTTGTAGAGGTCGGATTCCGCGCGCGTCAGCGGCTGGCCCTTTCCGTTCGTGCGCTTCTCGATGACGTAATCATCGTGGAGATCACTGATATGCGCCCTGCCCTTGACTGCCAGGCCGACGATTGCGGCGGCGAAGGTCTTGTCATCGAAATCTTCCCGCCACACGTAGCGGACCGCGGGAGGACCCATTCCGGCGGGGGGTCCGAACAAAGGCACGATCGTGCCCTTCGGCGGATCGCGTCCGACCTTGGACCAGGCGTACAGGTAGTAGCCTGCGATGAGGATGAGCCCGAGGATGAGAACCGCGACGGCGGCATTGTCCGCGAGGAACCAGCGCCAGCGATCCGATTGGGTCGAAGCGGCGACAAATCCTTTCGGCCAAGCGACCGCGACGGTGAAGCCTTCGCCGGGGTCGAGCCGAGCGGTGGTCATGGCGCGGTAGTG
>JBJMRA010000091.1:0-7120 GCA_045802365.1 Hyphomicrobiales bacterium
AGAAGCCGGGCGGGGTCGCGCGCTCGACGAGCAGGGTCGCGGCGAAGAGCGCCACGAGCGACATTGCCGTCTCCGGCCAGTTCATGACGAGAAACCGGCGAAGCGCGAAGGCGAGATAGGCGTAGATGAATACCGAGATCGGGATGACGTCGGCGAGAACCGACCAGCGGTTCGCGAAGACATGAAACGCGAGGCTTCCCGCACCGATGAGCGCCACGAGCACGATCAGGGCCCACACCGCCCCGCCCGACCGAGTACGGCGTGCCGCGGCCGCCGCCCAGATCGCTGCCGCGAAGAAGGCCGCATTGCTCAGCGCGTTCAAGGGCTCGCCGAGGAGGCTCGCGTCAATCCGCTCGCAATAGGCATCGATCGGCTCGAGCCAGTTCATCGCTCGGACTCCCTCTCGAAAGGAAAAGCCGCAGCGCTTTCCGCACCGCGGCCCCCATTCTGGCCCGAGTCAGAGCTTACTGGTAGACGTAGACCGGCGAGCCGATCGCGACGCGCTCGTAGAGGTCGATCACGTCGGAGTTCATCATTCTGATGCAGCCGGAGGAGACGGCGCCGCCGATCGAGCGCGCATCGTTGGTGCCGTGAATGCGGAACATCGTGCCGCCGATGTACATCGCGCGGGCACCGAGCGGGTTCTCGGGGCCGCCTTCCATGTATTCCGGGATGATGTGGCCCTTCTTGCGCTCGCGCTCGATCATCACCTTGGGCGGCCGCCACCCCGGCCACTCCCGCTTCATCACGATCTTCGAGCGCCCGCCCCACTGGAACCCGTCGCGGCCCACCCCGATTTTGTAGCGCAGCGCCCTGCCACCCGGCAGGACGTAATAAAGCGCACGCTCGGGCGTACGGATGATGATCGAACCCGGCCGGTACTTCCCATTCTCGAAGCTCACTTCGGTCCGGGTGATGCGGTCCATGAAGCCGCCCGAATAGTTCGAGCTTCCGAAGGAAGAGCGCTCGCGCCTGGCGCCGCCGAACAGGCATTGGAAGAAGTTCGAGCACACCTGAGCGCGCGAGACATTGCGTTCGCCGAGCGGCTTCTGCTGCTGGTTCCAATAGCTGCTCTTGACGGCGCCCTGCACGCCATCGGCGGCGAACGCGGCAAGCGCCAAGCCCGCCGCGGCCGCGATCCAAAGTTTACGCATTCTGTTTTCCCTCTTTGCCCGAATGCCAGTTGCCAGAGACTAGACGCCCGACAATAACGTCCCGGTTAATGGGCTGGCAACCGTCTTGCCGATGGGTGAACGGGGGCCAAACAAACCCTCGACAATGGTTGGATTCGGGCGGCCATTCCCGTAAGGTCCGGCGCGACAAAGGGACAAACTCAACACACTCCCGGAAGGACAATGAGCATGACTCTCAGACGGGCGATCTGCGCCCTTGCGCTCTCCGCCGCATTCACCTCTCCCGCCTTCGCAGCAGACGAGCCACCGGTCGTCCAGGCGCTCTTCAAGACCTGGGAGACGCACTACAACATCAAGCCCACCTACAAGAACCTCACGAACCAGGGCGACACGATCCTCATCGAGGGGCTCGAAGCCACCGTCCCGGCGCCCGCCGGAGCGCAGTCAGGCGGCGCCAAGCTCGCGCTCGGCAAGCTCGAGCTCAAAGCCGTCTCCGATCAGGGGAACGGGATTTATCTGGTCGACAACGCGACCTGGACCGATCTCAATGTCAGCGTCGGCCAAGCCGCCAATAGCCTCTCGATTGCCATTCCCTCGACCGTCAGCGAGGGCTGGTATGTGAAGGCGCCCGTCGACAGCGCCGCTCCCGCCGAATCGCTGCGCGCTTCGATGAACCTCGCGCGCAAAACGAGCTCCGGTCCGATCACCTTCACCTCACAGGGCCAGACCGTCAGGGCCGACGGTTACGAGATGACGTGGGAAGGCGACCCTCAGACGGGGGCCGGCAAGACGAGCTTCAAGCTGTCCAACATCGCGGTTCCGGAAAATGTGGTCGCGATGATCGACCCATCGGGCACGCTCAAGCAGCTGGGGTATGGTGCGCTCGCGTTCGATATCGGCGGCGACGGCAAGCTCGATCTTGCGCGCGATAAGCTCAGCTTCGACTTCGACATGTTCTACACGGCGCGGGACATGGGAACGCTCAAGCTCGGCGCCGCGGCCGGCGAGGTCCCGTTGGCGCTCGTTGGAGAGCTCCAGAAGCGTGAGGGCCAGGACATGGGCAAGCTCATGCCGCTGACCCAGGGTATCACAGTGAGCCGCGTCACATTCCGTTTCGAGGACCAGTCGATCACCAAGCGCGTGCTGCCGTTGGCCGCCAAGATGCAGGGCATGGACGAGCAGACCCTGATCGCCAATGCCGGCGCCATGGTTCAGCTTGGACTGATACAGCTCAAAAATCCGGCGTTCACACAACAGGTCGTCGGAGCGGTCAACGCCTTCCTCAAAGATCCGCGCTCATTCACGATCGCGGCGAAGCCGCCGCAACCGGTGAGCGTCATGCAAGTCATGTCGCTCGATCCCGCCAATCCCGGCGCCGCGATCGACCGGCTCGGAGTAAGCGTCAGGGCCAACAACTGATCTATTCTCCCTGATTCTCATTGCCGGGCTTGTCCCGGCAACCCATTGGGCCGCCGTTCGATGCCGGTGTGTGTTTGCTCGATGGGTCCCCGCAACGAGTGCGGGGATGACAAGGTCCCTCTCTCTCTCGAGAGGTCAGCCCATGCCTTTCTCAGCGAGCTCCCGCTTCGCTCTCTCGTTCTTGGCGAGGTGCGAGAGCCCCATTCCCCGGAGCACGTCGGCGGCCTTGGTGAATTGGATATTGTCATAGCCAACCACCTCGATGCGGTTTCCCCAAGGGTCGCGAAAATCGAGGAAACGCCCGGGAAGCTGGGCAATGCCTGCTTCGGATAGGGCTCGACGAACCGCCTCCTTGTCATCCACGACGAGACCAAAATGCCGTCCGTCATCGGCGGGCTGCCGGCGGCCTTTCTGAAGTGCGAGGAACTGGTCTCCGAGATCGATGAAGGCCATGTCCTCGCTTCGGCCGCGCAACTCGAACTCGAAAAGACGTCCATAGAAGGCGAGGGCTTCGTCGATGTCACCGACTTCAAGCGCGATGTGGTTCAGACCGACCGCCCGGGCTTTCTTCGATTGCGGCATGATACCCTCCTACCGGGTTTCGGGCAGATTGAGCCGTATGTGGAGCTCGCGCAGCTGCTTGGCGCTCACTTCGGACGGCGCCCCCATCAACAGGTCCTCGCCCTGCTGGTTCATGGGGAATGCGACCACCTCGCGCAGGTTCTGCTCGCCGCAAAGGAGCATGACGATGCGGTCGACGCCGGGCGCGATCCCGCCATGGGGTGGCGCGCCATATTGGAAGGCGCGATACATGCCGCCGAATTTCTGCTCGAGCATCTCTTCGCCGTAGCCGGCAATCTGGAACGCCTTGCGCATGATGTCGGGACGGTGATTGCGGATCGCTCCCGAGGAGAGCTCGACGCCGTTGCAGACGATGTCGTACTGATAAGCGAGGATATCGAGCGGGTCCTTGGTGTCGAGGGCCTCGAGCCCGCCTTGCGGCATCGAGAAGGGATTGTGCGAGAAGTCGACCTTCTTATCCTCCTCGTTCCACTCGTACATCGGGAAGTCGACGATCCAGCAGAACTCGAAGCGATCCTTGGCGATGAGATCGAGCTCCTCGCCGATCCGCGTCCGCGCCTCGCCTGCGAACCGATAGGACTTGGCGGGTTGTCCCGAAACGAAGAACACGGCATCGCCCTCGCCCAAGCCGAGCGCAACGCGGACCGCGCCCGCGCGTCCGGGCCCGATGTTCTTGGCGACAGGCCCGGCGCCTCCCTCCTCGCTCTCGCGCCAGAAGATATAAGCGAGACCGGGCTGCCCCTGGCTCTGCGCCCATGCGTTCATGCGATCGCAGAAGGCGCGCGAGCCGCCCCCTTTCGCCGGGATGGCCCACACCTCGACCTTGGGATCGGCCGCGATCATCCCGGCGAAGACCTTGAAGCCCGAGCCCCTGAAGTGCTCCGTCACGTCCTGCATCTCGATCGGATTGCGGAGGTCGGGCTTGTCCGTCCCGTATTTACGGATTGCGTCGCGAAAGGCGATTTTCGGAAACGTCGGTGTCACCGGCTTCCCCTCGCCGAACTCCTCGAAAACGCCGCGCAGCACCGGCTCGACCGCCGCGAACACGTCGTCCTGGGTGACGAAGCTCATCTCGATGTCGAGCTGGTAGAACTCGCCGGGGCTCCGGTCGGCGCGCGCATCCTCATCGCGGAAGCAGGGCGCGATCTGAAAGTAGCGGTCGAAACCCGACATCATGAGGAGTTGCTTGAACTGCTGCGGGGCTTGCGGCAGCGCATAGAATTTTCCGGGGTGAAGACGCGAGGGCACGAGGAAATCGCGCGCGCCCTCGGGCGAGGAAGCGGTCAAGATCGGCGTCTGGAACTCGAAAAAGCCCTGCGCCTTCATGTGCCGCCGGAGCGAATCGATGATCGCGCCCCGCTTCATGATGTTGCTGTGGACGCGCTCGCGCCTCAAATCGAGGAATCGGTAGCGCAGGCGGATGTCCTCGGGATATTCGACCTCGCCGAAGACTGGCAGAGGAAGCTCCCTGGCTTCCGAAAGCACGTCGATCGAGGTAGCGAACACTTCGACGAGCCCGGTCGGCAGGTCTGTATTCTCCGTGCCGGCGGGACGGCGGCGGACCTTGCCGTCGACCCTGATGACCCATTCGGAGCGGAGCGTTTCTGCCGTCTTGAAGGCAGGCGAATCGGGGTCGGCAACGACCTGCGTCAAGCCATAGTGATCGCGCAGGTCGATGAAGAGCAGCCCGCCGTGGTCGCGCACGCGATGAACCCACCCCGAGAGGCGCACGCTCTCGCCCTCGTCGGTATCGCGCAGCTCGCCACAGGTATGGCTCCGATAGACCTGCATCGCTCCTCGCCCAGGCTTGAAATGAGCGCGCGACAAGGACATGCAGGCCCGCCTTTGTCAAGGCAGGGACGCCCTGCGAGCCTCGGGGGTGTTCCCATCCTGCGGGGCGACCCCTATTTGTGAGGCGCGACTCACCCGAACGGAGTATGTTGGGGCTCGCAATAACTGATTCCGAACACTAACATTCTGTTAATGCACGATAATATCAAGCCTCACCACAATCACAGCCGCATCGACTCGGCGCCACTCGCCCCGGAAAACCAGGGTGACCAAGGGCATACCCGTCCCATCTCGATCGTCACCGACACGGCCGGACTAGAGGAGCTCTGCCGAGCCCTTGCCCGCGACAGCTTCATCGCGGTCGACACCGAATTCATGCGGGAGCAGACCTACTGGCCGGTCCTGTGCCTCATCCAGATCGCCGGCAGCGCCCGCGAGGCGATCATCGACCCGCAGTCGCCGGGACTGGATCTTGCTCCATTCTTTCGGCTGATGGCCGATCCGAACGTGCTCAAGGTTTTCCACGCCGCCCGGCAGGACATCGAGATCATGGTGCACCAGTCAGGCGTCGTCCCCTCGCCCATATTCGACACCCAGGTCGCCGCAATGGTGTGCGGCTTCGGCGATCAAGTCGGCTACGAGCAGATCGTGCGCCAACTCGCCAAGGCGCCCATCGACAAGTCTTCGCGCTTCACCGACTGGTCGCGCCGGCCGCTCTCTCCGAAGCAGCTCGCCTATGCGCTATCGGACGTCACCCATCTCCGTACCGTCTACGAGAAACTGAGCGAGAAGCTCGCGCGAACGAGGCGCGAGCCCCTGCTGAAAGAGGAGATGGCGATCCTCACCTCCCCCGCCACTTACACGACTGCGCCCGAAGACGCATGGAAGCGCATCAAGGTAAGACTCAGGTCGAAGAAGCAGGCGGGCGTCCTCATGGCGGTCGCTGCATGGCGCGAGCGCGAGGCCCGGGAGAAGAACGTGCCGCGCGCGCGCATTCTCAAGGACGACGCCATCGCCGAGCTCACCGTTCAGATGCCGCAGAGCAAGGAGGCGCTCGCCGGCCTGAGGGCATTGCCGCGCGGCTTTGCCGGCTCGCGCAACGGCGAGGCGCTGCTCAAGGCCGTGAGGGAGGGGCTCGCGGCCGACCCTGCTTCGTTGCCGGCTCTCGACCAGCGGCGCGAGATCATGCCGGAGAGCGCGCAGGCCGCCGCTGAGGTGCTGAAGCTCGCTTTGAAAATCATCTCTGAGCGCAATGGAATCGCTTCGAAGCTCATCGCGAGCTCGTCCGATCTCGAGGCTCTGGCACTCGACGACCAAGCCGATGTGCCCTTGCTTCACGGCTGGCGGCGAGAACTCTTCGGCGACATTGCACTCGCGATCAAGCACGGCAAGGCGGTTATCGGGTTCCGGAACGGCCGCGCCGACATCATCGATACCGACGGTGAAGCGACGCTGCCGGTCGCGGCCGAATAGATTTCCGTTCTCCTCCCCCATTTCGGGGAGGCGGCCACGAAGTGGCCGGAAGGGGGCAGGGACCGAGATCTTGGCGGGTCCGCCCCCCTCGGTCGCGCTTTCAGCGCGGCAGCTCCCGCGTGAAGGGGGAGCAGGGCTTCAGCCGAATAGGCCTCAGCCGACCTCGGTCACCGGCGTGCGTCCGAGCTGCCCGGCGAGCACGGCGAGGCGTTTCTCCACTCTTTCACCCAGCAGATCGGCGAACCGCTTGGGAATGCGCAGGATCATCGTCTTCGCCGTTCCGACCGTCAGCGACATTTTCGGAAGCATGCCCGGCATGGCGGCGGTCAGGATGTAAGCGAGGCGGAACACCGCGCTCAGCGCCTCGGCGCGTTCGAGCGTCTTGTCGTCCACGAGCCGTGAAAGTTCATGCGGGCGGCGATTGTCGCCTTCCCCCTCGTATCGATAATAGACGGTGAGTGCCAGAAAAACACGGCCCGGGTGGTCGATGTCGACGAATGCCGCCTGCGAGATCATGCCGAGCGAGCGCTCGGCGCGGTAGTCGGGGTGCGCCCGCCAGCCGATGTCGGCAAGGAGGCACGCCGCATGCCGTAGCCGCCGCTCTGCCGGAATATCTTGGAAGCTTTGGTGAGCGAAGAGCTCGTCAGTCCAGTCGATGAGCTCGAGCTCGTGATCGGGCGAGCGCGCATACCGGCAGCAGAAGTCCCAGCAGGAGGAAAGGA
>JBJMRA010000092.1:0-7648 GCA_045802365.1 Hyphomicrobiales bacterium
ATTGCTCGCAAACAGCATGACGTCGAGCGTGCGCCGGCTCTCGCCCGGCGACAGTTCATTCAAAGTGAGGTCGGCGAGGTAGGACAGGATCGCATGTTGGTAGGAGTTGAGGCGCTGGTCGAGCTGGCGCAGCTCCTTCAAAGGCTCGATCGCCCCCGACCGAAACACGTCCAGCGCAAGATTGAGCATGCGCTCGAGGAGCTCCGCCATGCGGGTCATCTCATGCTGGGCGTTCGAGAGGGCGAGTGCCGGCGCGCTCAAGGCCGATGGATCGAGGTAACGCGGCTCCGCCAAATGGTCTCGAGCGACCGCGAGATCCGGGAGGAGCTTCCTCACGAGCGCCGCCACCTGCTCCGTGAACGGCAGGAAGATGACGCCAAGCAGGATATTGAACGCGGCATGGAAGAGGAGCGGCTGCGCCGGCGCGTATGCGACGACGCCGGCGACCGCAGCCGAAATCGGCTTCACGAACGGAATGAGCGCGAGAGCGCCGAGCGCGCGCAAGGACAGATTGGCGACGACAAGCCGCCTCGCGTCCCGCGGCATCCCCGCCGTCACCGAGAGCGCCGGCAGGCCGCCGCCGAAGTTTACTCCGAGCACATAAGCGAGTGCGGCCTCAGGCTCGAGACTGCCGTTCGCCACGAAGGACGCGATGAGCAGGATCACCGGGAGGCTCGAATGCGAGACCCAGGTCGCAAGCGCCCCGGCAATCAACGCGAGCAACGGCTCGTTGCCGAGCGTCGTCAGGACCTGGTGGAAGAGGGTTGCTTCCCTGAGCGGCGTCGTCGACGTTACGATGATCCTGAGCGCGAGCAAAGTAAGCCCGAGCCCGATCATGATGCGCCCGGCGTTGTGCGGGCGGAACTCGTTTGTGGTCGTGAAGGTGACGTAGCCCGCGACCAGCAGCACCGGGAAGAGGAAGACGACGAACTGGCCGCCGGTGGCGAAGAGGGCGGAGACGACTGCCGAGCCGGCATCGGCCCCGAGCAGGACGGCGAACCCCGTCCCGGCCGCCAGAAGCCCGCTTGCCGCCAATCCGGCCATGAGCATCGCGGTTGCGGTGCTCGATTGGAGAAGAAGGGTGGCGGCGGCCCCGGTCGCGTAGGAGACGAGAGGAGAACCGAGGTGCTGCTCGATGAAATGCTTCAGGTTGTCGCCATAGGCGCGCATGATGCCGGTCCGGACCATGCGCACGCCCCAGAGGAGTAGCGCCACTCCGCCGGCGAGGTTGAGGAGAAGTTCGGTACCCGGGTTCAAGGATTCATTGGGGCCACGGGAGCGACCATGTCTTCACATTGGTATAAAACTTCATCGCTTCGAGGACCCCCTCCTTGACGCCGTTGCCCGAATCTTTGATCCCTCCGAACGGCGACATCTCGATCCGATATCCGGGTACTTCCCAGATGTTCACCGTCCCGACATTGAGCCCCTCGACGAACCGGGTCGCCCGGTCGAGCCGGTTCGTGCAGACGCCCGACGACAGGCCGAAGGGGGTCGAGTTCGAAATCCGGATCACCTCTTCGTCATCGTTCGGCACCCTGATGATCGGCACGATCGGTCCGAACGTTTCTTCCATGACGAGTTCACACGAATGCGGCACGCGGTCAACGGTTATCGGAGGCAGGAGCGCGCCGCGGCGCTCTGGATGGTACAGAACTTCCGCACCGAGGCGAGCCGCGTCTTCCACACGCCTTTCGAAAGTTGCCGCCGCTTCTCGGTTTATGACCGTCCCGAGGTCGGTCGTGGGATGCATGGGATCGCCGAACGCGATCTTCTTCGCCTTGGCGAGAACCATCGAAACAAAACCATCTGCGATACCCTCCTGAACGAGGATCCGTTTTACCGCCGTGCAGCGCTGGCCCGAATTCTTGGTCGCGCCCGCCACCGCGAGGTCGGCGGCCTTGTCGAGCTCGGTCTCGCCGAGATCGTTCAACACAATGAGCGGATCGTTGCCGCCGAGCTCGAGCGCGGCCCGCGTGTAGCCGGCCTTGGCCGCGATGACCTTGCCAATCCTGACTCCGCCGGTGAATGTGATGGCGGCAATATGCGGATTGGTGACCATCTCATCGCCAATGTCCTTCGGCCAGCCAGTGACGACCTGGAACATCTCGGGCGGCAGCCCTGCTTCGTAGAGAATGTCGGCGAGAGCGAGAGCGGTCAGCGGCGTGAGCTCGGTCGGTTTCAACACAAGGCAGTTGTTTGTTGCGATGGCGGGGGCGACCTTGTGGGCCACCATGTTCAAGGGGTGGTTGAACGGGGTGATCGCGGAGATCACGCCCACTGGCTCTCGCTTGGTGAAGATTTTCCGCGACTTGCCTTGGGGAGTCAGATCGCAAGAGAAGATCTGGCCATCGTCGAGAATGGCGAGCTGGGCCGCGAGGGAGAACACGTCGTAGGCGCGGCCGCATTCGTAAAGTGAATCTTTCTTCGATATTCCGAGCTCGAGCGTGATGAGGTCGGAAAGGGCATCCTTGCGCGAGCGGATGATTTCGGCAGCCCTGAACAGAATCTGCTGGCGCTCGTAGCGCGTGAGCCGGGGCTTGAAGCGGGCGGCGATGTCGAAGGCACGTGCGGCATGTTCCGCGCGCCCGGCGGGAACGGTCCCGATGATCTCGTTCGTATACGGATAATGCACCGGGACGACCTCGTCGGTGCCGATCTTCTGCCCCCCGATCCGCATCGCTTCGCGGAGAGGTTTTTGCGTAACGTCGATCTTGTTCATTTCGGTTGTCCCCAGTCAGTCATCCCGGCGAAAGCCGGGACCCACGGCTAGTCAGGAACGGGTGATCGCCATTTCACCCGTGGCGCTGAGCGATAGGTCCCGGCTTTCGCCGGGATGACGGGATTGAGAGAGTTCACTCCCGACAACGTGATTGCAGCCGATCGCGAAAGCATCGAAGTTTCTCAACACACCGCCGATGCCGTCGATCCGCCGGTTGACGATGATCGGCACTTCTTGTTCGGTGAGGCCGCCATGCGACCTGAGCGGCTCCGTCAGCCCGGAGAGATCGTGCCGATCCCGGCTGGTGCCGATCACTTTGGTGGCGTTTGGTCCGCCCGAAACGACCACGAGATCGCCGATACGCTCCGGCGGTAACTCGAAGCGCGCCGACGCTTCCTCGCGCGTGAGCACGATATCGATCCCTGGCATCGCCCTTATCATCTCCGACACCGCGGCCGGATCGGCCCCATCGAGGTAGACCGTGGCGAAAGATCCGAGCGCGCCGTGATGGACGACGTAAGGATCGGTGATCGGCAGGATCACCCGCGTTCGCCCCTTTCCCAAGGCGCCATCGAGAGCGTCCTGAAGGTAGAGGACGTCAGGCTCGCCGCTTGGACGATGCTTATCCTTCATTCCATGATCGGCGACGAGGACGACGATCGCGCCCTCATCTTCGAGTCGTCCGAGATAGCCGTCCATCATGGCATAGAACCGGTTGGCGGCCATGGTTCCGGGGGCGTGCTTGTGCTGGATGTAATCCGTCGTAGACAGATACATGATATCCGGCCGCATCGTGCGCAGAAGCCAGACACCCGCCGCGAACACGAATTCGGACAGCTCCGCCGAGTAGACGTCCGGCACATTCATTCCGACCGCGCCACAGACGTCGTCCACGCCGTTCTCCGATTTCGTTGCCTTATCGGCGCGTTCCGATGAGAAGCACACCGCGGTCCCGTCGAAGACGAGGCCCTTGCCGAGCAGAAGTCGAAGCTTGTCTTTCGCGGTCACCACCGCCACCCCCGCTCCCGCTTGCTGGAAGCCGGCGAAGATGGTCGGCGCCCGGAGCCACTTGGGGTCGTTCATCATCTCTTCGTGGCCCGTATCCGGATCGATCAGATAGTTGCCGCAGATGCCGTGCACTGCGGGTGGGGCGCCCGTCGCGATCGACAGGTTGTTGGGATTGGTGAAGCTCGGCATGGCCGAGAGCCCTCGCCGGTTCTCGCCGCTGGCGATCATCCGGTCGATGCGCGGCATGAGTCCCGCGGCCCGGGCCTTTTCGATGTAGGCGGGCTCGCTTCCATCACAACAAATCACCACCAGCGGCGCCGCCGGCCAGGCATAGCTCCGCCCGTTGACGAGAACCGGCTTCGAACGCGCTTTCATGAGCTGAGTGGCCTCAGATCGGTCACCGCCAGTTCCCGAAGCGCCTCCTTGATGGCCCTGAGCACGCCCTTGATGACGTCTTCGTCCAGCTGCCCGATGGTGCCGATCCGGAAGCTCGGCCGTTTCGTGAGCTTGCCCGGATAGATCGCGTAGCCTCGTGCTCGCAGCGCCTGATAGAACTTCTCGAAATCGAAATTGAGGTCGCGCGGGGTGAGAAAGGTCTGGATGATGGGGCCGGCCTCGCCATCGGGCAGCAGTGTCTCGAACCCCAATTCGCGCATGCCCCTCACGAGGACCGCGGCATTGCGCCGGTAGCGCGCCCCCCGCGCCTCGACTCCGCCTTCCGCCTCATGCTCCTTCAGAGCCTGATGAAATGCGACGAGCGCATGGGTCGGCGGCGTAAAGCGGAACTGCCCGTTCTTCTCGAGGCCCTTCCACTGGTCGTAGAGATCGAGCACCACCGAGTGGGATTTGCCGAGGCTCGCTTCGAGGAGGAGCCGCTTGGCGATCACATAGGAGAAGCCCGGCACGCCCTCGATGCACTTGTTCGAGGAGGACACGAGCACGTCGATCCCTTCGGCATCCATGCCGACGGGGATCGCTCCGAAAGACGACATTGCGTCGGCGATCACCGTCTTGCCGCGCTGCTTCGCAGCAAGCGCGATTTCGGCGAGCGGATTGACGATCCCCGAGGTCGTCTCGCAGTGCACGAGGAACACATGGCTGATCGCGTGATCGGCATCGAGCATTGAGGAGACGTCCTCGACGGTGATTGTTGCGTTGTCGCCCTTGTTGATGGTCTCGTAGGGCCGTTCGAGGCGCTCGAGGATCTTCGCGGCGCGCTCGCCATAGGCGCCGTTGATCACGACGAGTGTCTTGCGCCGGCGGTCGGGACAAAGGCTGCCTAGCGCCGCTTCGATCGCGAAAGTGCCCGAGCCTTGCACGATCACGCACTCGTAGGAGGGACCGCAGCCGGCGAGAGCGAGGAGCCGCCGGCGGATGTCGGCGACGATTTCCCGGAACTCGATGTCGCGTGAGCCGTAATCGGCGAGCATCGCGAGCTTGACCTCCCTCGAGGTGGTCAGGGGCCCGGGAGTGAGAAGATACGGCATATCCTCCTGCCCGGCGGGCCCGGTGAAGACGGGAGTGAGAAGGGCGAGGTTTGCGGTCATGAGTGTCCTTCGCGAAATGTGCCTGTCCAATGTGCCGGGCCGCAGCTATAAGTCAAATCGTATGTTCTTATGCCGATCATAAGTAATCTAGATGCGCTACTCCCAGCTTCGCGCCTTTCACGCCGTTGCGACCCACGGCGGCTTCTCGAGAGCAGCCGAGCGGCTGTCGCTCAGCCAGCCCGCAATTTCCGATCATGTCCGGAAACTGGAGGAGGCGCACGGTGTCGAGCTCTTCCTCAGGCGTCATGGCGCGGTCGCCTTGACTGAACTTGGGCGCCGTCTCTTTGCGATTACCGAACGGCTGTTCGAGGCGGAAGGTGAGGCCGAGCAGCTCCTCGCCCGCTCACGCAAGCTCGATGAGGGAGCGCTCACCATCGGCGCCGATGCCGCGGTGCACTTCCTCCCGATATTGGCGAGATTTCGTGAAGACTATCCGAAGGTTGCGGTCAGACTCGTGAGCGGCAACTCGGCGCAGCTTCTGGAACGGCTCGATGCTTTCGAGATCGACTTCGCCGTCACCGCGGCCAATCCAGGCTCGCCGCAGTATGCGTCCTGGTTGTTGCGCCAGGACCGCATCGCCGCATTCGCGGCTTCGTCTCACCCTCTCGCCCGGCGCAAGACGCTGCCTTTGGCCGAGCTCCTGAAATGGCCCGTCATTCTACGGGAGCAGGGATCGGTCACGCGCACGCTGCTCCTGGACGAGTTCGGCCGGCGCGGGCTATCGCTCGCGAGCGCGATCGAGATCGAAACGCGGGAAGCGACCCGCGACGCCGTCGCGCAAGGCTTGGGCATCGGCATCATCAGCAGGGGCGAACTCGTCTCGGACAGCCGCGTGCGGCTCCTCGACTTCGCGGACTGGACCGCCGCAATGAGCGAATGGCTCATCTGTCTCGCGGCGCGCGCCGATCTTCACGTGATGCGGGCCCTGATCTGCATGATCAACCAAAAGAAAAGGCCCGGTGCTGCCGGGCCTTAAACCAGCGGGATGGCGGTCTTGATCGTCGGCATGGCGGCGACGAGGCGAGGCCGGTCGCGGCCGCGATGAAGCCGTATTCGATGGCCGTCGCGCCAGACTGATCGTTGAGGAACTGTTACGAGCTTGTTCATGTCGATTCTCCGGTCGTGAACTCTTCAGCGATGCCGATATCAGCGCGCCGGTCTACCGTACCGTATCCGCGGATAGACTATTTCTGGCGTAAATTCCTAGGCTCGCGGCAAAGCATCCCCCCAATCGAGACGCCTGGCGCGGCGGTACGCATCTCGATCGCGGCGGCTCACCAAGCGATGCACGCAACGACCGTTTTCGCAGCAGAGCTTGAGCGTCACGCGGCCGGAAGCTCCTTTCGGTCTGGCGATCACGCGAGCGACGAATGGCGCGGCCGGCCTCCGAGCCGCGGCCAGGTAGATGAACTTCTCGTCCTCCCAAGGCACGACGGCGCTCTTGGCCTCGCGATGGGCGCGGGATCGCGCCACCCGGCATGCAAAGTGGCACCAGTCCGGCGGGTCGAGCGGACAGGCGAGCCGGTGGGGACATGGCGCCAGGATGTGCGCGCCGGCTGCCATGAGCTGCTCACGAGCGGCGAGAATGCGCCGCCATCCTGCGGGGGTACCGGGCTCCACGATCACCAGGATCTCTCGCGCCAACTGCCACAGGCGGTCCACCAGCGCCTGACGCTTGCCGGGCTCGATCTCGTTCAGCACGTAGCATAGCGTGACGAGATCGCGTGGACCAAATTCGTCGAAGCCTCTCGTGACGTCCACCCCTATCCAAGCAGTGGAAACCGAGGCGAGGCCGGTCGACAGTCGTTGGCCGAGCGCTAGAGCCGATGGGCTCTGCTCGATCATCACCGCCTCGGCGAGACTGGGCCAGGTTTCGACCGCCGCCCAGAGAGACGTGCCCGGACCCGCACCCGCGTCGAGCATGGTCGCGGGTGAGGCATCGCTTCGCGCGGCGGCTTCGGCTAGCGCCCTCCGAATTGCGGCAAAAGTGGCAGGAAGGCGCGCGACCGCATAGGCGAGGGCGCTCGCTTCATCATGGATATGAGCCGCCCCGTCCTGGATCTCGGCCCGATAGCGGAGAGAAAGCCGGTCGGCCGCGCGGTTCAGTTCCTCGCGGACTAGGCCGGCAACCGCCTGATCGACTGCGGCGCGGAGAGGAGGCGGGAGCTGCATGAGGGGGAACTATAGCCGGGGCGGACCGTTTCGTCCCAACCGCATCGGTGGAGAACGATCATGGCCCAGGATGCCGCAAAGGCTTGGGACCTCATGGAGGAGGTGCAGATCTGCATGCTCGTCACCCGTGACGGCACGAGCCTCCGGGCGCGCCCCATGGGCGCCTATGTCCGCCGCCATGAAAACGCGATTTACTTCC